>CAZBLX010000017.1:0-12313 GCA_964492865.1 uncultured Planctomycetia bacterium
TCCCTTAGGAAGAATTTTTTCTGTCCCTATAATTTTAGAAATCACCACACAAGAGTTGCTTTTTTTTGCCAAAAACCCCACCCCTTTTTTAACTTCACCAAACCCACCTCTTCTTGTTCCTTGAGGAAAAATCACCACAGGCTTTTCTTCAGCAAGAAGAGTTAAAGCTTTCTTAATTGCTCTTAAATCAGAACTTTCTCTTTTTAAAGGAATCGCTCCTAAAGTTTTTATAAGTAAAGAAAATAATTTATTTTTAAAAAGTTCTTCTTTTGCTAAAAAATAAAGACGACGAGGACAGGCTACTCCTAATACTACCGGATCCAATACACTGGTATGATTGGAAGCAAGAATAAATCTTCCTTTTTTTGGAATTTTCTCTTTACCTTTTACTTCTATCTTAAAAAAAATCTTAAAAAGAAAAATAGCCAAAGGCTTTAAAATCTCATAAAGCATAAATCATCTTTTTTCCTAACTCCAATAAAGCATTGCAAATTCTTTTTTTTCTTGCCTCAGCATAAATCCTAACAATGGGCTCAGTTCCTGACTTTCTCAGCATCAGCCAACTATTTTTAGTAATCATTTTTATCCCATCAAGACGATTTACCCTTTCTATTTTCTCTCCCAAAATAGTTTCTGGAATTTTTAAAAACTTTAAATCCTTTTTAATATCTTTTATGCTTATGGAAATACGACGGTAATACCACTTTCCATACTTACTCTCTAATTCTTTTATCAATTCATCTAAACTTTTTCCTTCATAAGCAATCATCTCTAAAAGCATTAAAAAGGATAAATTCCCATCTCTTTCAGGAATATATCCTTTAAATCCAATTCCTCCCGCCTCTTCCCCTCCAATACAGATAAGATTTTGCTTAAAAAGATTAGAAATGTATTTAAAACCTACTGGCGTCTCAAAACAACCTACCCCTAAGGAAATTGCTACCTCATCAATCAGGTTACTGCCCACAACAGTCTTCCCTATTCCTAAATTTTCTTTTCTATTTTTTATCATATGAATAGCTAAAAGAGGTAGAATAATCTGTGCATTGATAAATCTTCCTGATGAAGTCACTAAAGCAATTCTATCTCCGTCTCCATCTAAGGCTACACCAAAATCATACTTATCTTTCTTAACCTTCTTTATCAATTCTTTAAGATTTTCCTCCACCGGCTCAGGATGAATCCCTCCAAAGGAGGGATTATATTCTTTATGAAGATAATCTATTTCAATCTGGGAGCCTTCTAAAATCTTCTGTGAAAAAAAATCTCCTGCCCCGTACATTAAATCTAAAAGCACTTTCAATCTCACTTTCTTTATTCTTCTTATCTCTACAAAACTTTTTAAAAAATCCATATATCTTTTTGTAAAATCTTTTCTTTTTAAAAGATTTTTCTTTTCCGCTTCTTTTACATCTAATAACTTAACCCTACTTTTACCTAAAAATTTCTCTATCTCTCCAGTCAAATTCTCATCTGCAGCCCCTCCTTCTTTTGTTTTTATCTTTAATCCATTAAATTTATAAGGATTGTGTGACGCTGTAATCATTATTCCTAAATCATAATTTCCATAACGAGTAATAAAACTTATTACTGGTGTAGGAACAATAGTTGAGGAGATATCTACTTCTATATCATTACCATTAAGAACTGAACTGACTGTGAAAGCAAATTCTGGAGAAAGAAATCTACTATCATATCCAACTACCACTCTTTTTGCTCTCTTTTTCTTCAAAAAATCAGCAATTGCCTGAGAAACCTTTCTTACATTAGCAAAAGTAAAATCCTCTCCAATAATGCCTCGCCAGCCATCAGTCCCAAATCTTATCTTCATTCTCCCTCCTTACAATTGATTGATCTTATAACCTCTCTCCTTCAATTCTTTAATTATACCTCTCTCTCCTACTAAATGTCCTGCTCCTATAATAACAAAATAAATCTTGTCTCCTCTTAACAACTCTTCAATTTTATTTAAAATTTTTTTGTTTCTTTCATAAATCAATTTTTCATAAAGAGAACTAAATTGGGGGTAACGAATTAAAGTTAAATTTAAAATAGAAGCAAGTTTATCTGCGTCTGCTTTTTTCCAAGCTTCTATTATCTGCTTTATCTCGTTTTCAAAATTATCTAAATCTATTAGAGTATAAAGAAGAAATAAATCTTGCTCTTTTTCTGATAAGGAATAAAGAATTTCCAACTGTTCCTCTGTGCTTTCTATCCCTAAAATTTCTTTGTTATCTTTTAATGCTTTATTGATAAAGTAAATATCTATCCCATACTGAGGATAAAATCCCAAATGCATAAACTGCCAATCTGTAATTAAAGTAGCCAAAAACCAAGGTCTATAATTCTCAACATCTTCAAATTTAATACCAAGTTCTTTTAGTTTCTTCTTCAGTTTCTCATACGTTAAAGGAGAAATTAAATCTTTTAAACTCTTATCTGGAGGGCAAAAAGCATATTTTTTTAAAATTTTATTCATCTTTAAAGCATCAATCTTAGTTATATCTACCTCTACAACTATTTTTTCTGCTTCTTTATAAGCCTTTTCGATTTCTTCTTTTAAGGGATAAAGATTTTCTTTTCCTAAATGAATTGAACCTAAAATATAAATTTTATTATAAGAAGAGTTTATCTGCCAGAGAAGGCTCTTGCTAAAAGAGGCAATTAAGACAAAAGAAAAAATTAAAAAAAGAAATAGTCTTTTCATTGATAAAGTTTTCTTTTTTTAATAAATTTTTCTACCTCGGGATGAACAAGATATTTTATAGATAAACCCTTTTTTATCCTTTCTCTTATCAATGATGAAGATATATCCACCTGAACAATATCAAAAAATAAAAATCCAAATTTGTTATCTAAGGACATAAAATCTTTACGCCGTGCTACCAAAACTTTTGCTATTTTAACAATCTCCTCGCAATCCTTCCAGCTTGAAAAATCTTTTGCCAAATCAGAACCAATTATAAGAAATAAATGATCATGAGGATACTTTTTCTTTAACTCCTTAAGAGTATCAATGGTAAAAGATTTGTTGCCCCTTTTTACTTCTATATCTAAACATTCAAAACTCTCATTATCTTTTATAGAAAGTCTTACCATCTCTAAACGGTCCTCTGCTTTAGCCAAAGGAATATCTTTGTGAGGAGGAAGATAAACAGGAATAAAAAAAATTTTATCCAAATTAAATCTATCTTTTGCTTCCTGAGCTAAAATTAAATGTCCAATATGAGGAGGATTAAAAGTTCCTCCCAAAATCCCTATTCTCATTCTCTCACATTATATCTTCCCTCAACAATATATTTATAAGTAGTAAGCTCTGCCAAACCCATCGGGCCCCGCGCATGCAGTTTATCAGTAGAAATCCCTATCTCTGCCCCCAGCCCAAACTGATATCCATCACTTAAACGCGTAGAGATATTAATAAAACAACAAGCAGAGTCAACTTTACTTACAAATTTATAAGCATTCTCTATATTTTCAGTAATTATACTATCCGTATGATGAGACCCATAGAAATTAATATGCTCAATTGCTTCCTCTAAACTATTTACTACCTTAATAGAAACAATTAAATCTAAATACTCCTTGCTCCAATCAGCTAATGTAGCTTTCTTTACTCCTTTTAATATTTTTTGCGTAATTTTGTCTCCTTTTATTATTACCTTATACTTATTAAACTCTTTTTTAAGTTGAGGTAAAAATTGAGAAGCAACTTTTTTATGCACCAAAATCGTCTCTACCGCATTACATACCGAAGGTCTTTGCACCTTAGCATTTACACAGATCTTTAAAGCCTCCTCTAAATTGGCAAACTCATCAACATAGATATGACAAACCCCTTTGTAGTGTTTTATTACCGGGATCGAAGAACTCTCGGTAACTTTTTTAATTAAAGCCTCACCCCCACGAGGTATTACCAAATCAATATATTCATTTTCTTGAAGCAAGAGATCCACTACCTCATATTCAGTCTTTTCTACAAAGAAAAAAGGAATGAATTTCAATTCTTTATATACCACATCAAGTAAACATTTATAAATAGCTTTGTTAGAATTCAATGCTAAAGACCCGCCTCTTAAAATCACCACATTAGATGTTTTAAAACAAAGCCCGATGCAATCAGCTGTTACATTGGGACGGGCTTCATAAATAATAAGAATCACCCCAATAGGAACGGTTACTTTTTTTATTCTTAAACCATGAGGAGTTTGCCACCCTTGAATAACTTTATTTAAAGGATCATCAAGTTTTGCGATTACCTCCAAACTTTTAGCCATCTCATTGATTCTTTTCTCATTAAGTGCAAGCCGATCAAGAAAACTCTTTTTTACTTTTTTCTCTTCAGCTAATTCAATATCTTTCTTATTAGCTTTCAAAATCACCTCTTTATTTTTTATAAGTTCCTGTGCCATTTGAAGTAAAAGCCTTTCCTTAACTGCTGAGTTAAGAGAAGATAATAAAAAACTATTTTTTTTGGCTTCTTTTACTATTCTTTTCACATAAGAAAGACTCATTTTTCCTCCTTCTTGACAAAATTATCTCGATGAATAACTTCTTTCTCAAATCTTTTTGTTCTATCTTTAAGCTCATCTGAGCTGTATTCTACAAGTCCGACTCCTATCAAAGTTCCATAAGAATCTACTACATAAACTGCATCTTTTCTTAAAAATTCTCCTTCAACTTTTATTATTCCACAAGAAAGCAAACTTTTTCCTTTCTCAACAAGTGCTTTTTTTGCTCCATCATCAATAAAAATCTTTCCTTTTACCTTCTTACTGAAAGCTATCCATCGTTTTTTTGCTCTTTCTATTTTAGATAAAGGCAGAAAAACAGTTCCTTCTTCTTTACCTTCAATAATATTTGTAATTATATTCTTTTTCCTTCCATCAGCAATCACTGTCTTTATTCCACTTGAAGTCGCAATTTTTGCTGCCTCTAATTTGGTAATCATCCCTCCTCTTCTAAATTCTTTCTCTTCTTTTCTTGCCCAACTAATTACTTTATTATCAATTTTTTCTATTCTCCTTACTAATCCTTGAGGAGAAAATAAACCTTCTACATCAGAAAGAATTACCAAAAGCTCAGCTCTTATAAGATCACTTACCAAAGCACTTAACTTATCATTATCTCCCAATTTTATCTCCTCATAAGAGACAGAATCATTTTCATTAATAATAGGAATTACACCCCACCTTAAGAGTCTATTTATTGTACTTTGAGCATTTAAAAATCTTTTGCGATCATTGAAATCATCCCAAGTAAGAAGAATTTGGGCACAGTTTTTATTATATCTTTTCAAAATCTTAGAATAATGCTCCATCAAAATTACCTGTCCCAGGCTTGCATATGCCTGAAGAGAATGAATATCTTTCTTCTTTTCTTCTTTCAATCTATTTACCCCACAGACAATTGCTCCTGAACTTACAATAATACTTTTTATGCCTTTATCCTCCAGCTTAATTACTTCCTCAAGAATATTTCTCATTCTTCCTATCTTTAACTTTCCTTGAGGAGCAATAACACTACTTCCAATCTTTATAACAATCTTTTTCATAAGAAAAATTTCTTTATTTTTTCTTTAAGAGTATCTATTCCTTCTCCTGTCTTAGCAGAAATATAAAAAATTTTCTTTCTTTTAAAACTTTTATCTATTTTATCAATTTTATTAAGTAAGTAAAAAAAATTTTTGTTTAGATAGGAAGCATCAAAATTTCTTATGATTTTCCTAATTGTTTCTATATCCTCATCTATCTTCTGAAAATCGTCCAAGACAACTAATATCAATTTTACCCGCAGAAGATGTTTCAAAAACCCATTTTCTTTATCCTTCCTTAAAGGAGGTGTATCTAAAATGATAAATCTTTTAAAATTTATCTGGAATGTAGCCCACATGCAGTTGGTTGTGGTAAAGGGATAAGAGGCTACTTTAAATTTTTTTTGTGTAAGGAGATTAAAAAGAGAAGTCTTTCCTGAATTAGCAAAACCAATAATAGCAATATCTGCCAAGATTCTATAATCAAGAATGATCTCTTTTTCTTCACCTTTTTGACCTTTTTCTGCCTCTTTTTTAAAATTCCCCTCTCCTCCTTTTCCTCCTTTCGCAACACATATCTTCTCTTTATCTTCTTTTAAATCAGCAAGTATTTCTCCTTCTTTATTTCTTACAATTGTGCCACAGGGAACAGGAATAATTAAATCAGGAGCATCTTTTCCTTTTTTACGATGTGCTTTCCCCCTTTCTCCATTCTGAGCCTTAAATTTTCTTTTGTATTTGAACTTGCTTAAATCGTATAAATTTCTGTTTGCCTCAAGAATAATATCCCCTCCTCGTCCTCCATCACCTCCATCTCCTACTAATTTATTTCTTTTGCGAATAAAAGAAACTCCACCATCTCCTCCACATCCCGCGGAAAGAAAAAGAGAAACAGAGTCAACAATCACTTCTCTACAAGAATATCCAAGATTTTAAGGCGGGTATAAATCTGACGATGTCCTTTTTTACGGCGATATTTTTTTCTTCTTTTAAATTTATAAATAATTATTTTTTCCCCTTTTACTTCCTCTAAAATTTCTGCTTTAACCTTAACTTTATCTAAATAGGGCTGTCCAATTAAAACCTTTCCATCAGAAGCTAAAAGAAGAACTTTATCTATAAGAAGAGGTGATTCTTGTTTAATTTTTTCTACCTCTAAAATATCACCTTTTTTAACTTTATACTGTTTTGCTCCTATTTCAATGATTGCCCACATAATAAAAGGATAGCATAAAAAATTGTTAAGTCAAGTATTCTGCCTAACTACAATAAAGATTTTAAAATAAGTCTTTCTTCTCTTATTTCTATAATTAAATCAGGTAAATTTAGAAAACCCTTCTTTTTTTGAAGATTTTCTAAAATACTTTCAAAATGTCGCCAGTCCAAGCGACGTGTATTTCCTTTTATCTCCTCAATTGCTAATCGTAAAATTTGAAGAATTAAAAAAGGATGCAACTCTTTTATCTTTTTTAAATCTATACTTAAAAAATTTCTTCCTTCTTCTTTCTTTATCTTAGATAATTCCCTTTGAGCAAGTTGCGTGACAAAATCATGATTCCAACTTGAGATACGTGCTAAGTTAAAAAGAGTATTTTTTATATTGGGATTTAATTTTTCTAAAAGAGGTAATATTCTCAATCTTATCTTATTGCGAAAAAATTTATCTTCAAAATTAGTAGTATCTATACAATAATCAATTTTTTCTTTCGCCAACCAATCAAGTATTTCTTTTTTCTCTACTTCAATAAGAGGTCTGATGAAAGTTTTTCCTTTAATCTTTGTTAAAGGAAGTATACCTCGCAAACCCTGAATGCCTGTTCCTCTTATAATTCTCATTAAAACTGTCTCTATCACATCATCTTTGGTATGGGCTAAAGCAATTTTTTTTATCTTTAAACTATTTGCTATTTTAAAAAAAAAGTCATAACGTAAAACTCTGGCAGTTTGTTCCAAGGAATCTCCACAAAAAAACTTTTTTACATCTTTTTTTTCACTGATAAATTTAATATTTAAAGAATTACATAAATTTTTCACAAATTCCTCATCTCTATCTGCATCTTCACGTAAGCCATGATTAAAATGAGCGCAAACTAATTTTAAGTTAAATATTTCTTTTATTTTCAAAAAAAGAAATAACATTGCCACCGAATCAGGACCTCCTGAAACAGCAAGAATAATCTTTTCTTTTCTTTTTAAAAGATTGTATCTTTTTATTGTCTCTAAAACAGTTTGCGATATTCTCACATTATTTATTTTCTTGTGAGGGGAAACCGCTTTCTTGAGAGCTTTCAAAATATCCATCTATTCCTTTAAGAAAGTTAATTATGGACATGTTCAGTTTTAATTCAAGCTGAGGATTTATATTTTTAAACTCAATCCCTGTCAGGTATCCTCCATTTTGTTTTTTTTGCCAAATTACTTCTCCTAATGACTCTACATATATCTTTTCTTTATCGGGAAGCAAAAATTTTAAATGTAAAATAGTACCCGGCTGTATTTCTCTATCAACCAAAAAACATAATCCTCCTACACTAATATTTTTAGTTTCTGTCTTAAAAGAAGATTGCATAGGAAGAACTTCATATTCTACCTGTGTGCATAAATCAATTCTTATGTATCTTCTTTTCTCTCTCATAACTTTTTATTATAAATAGTTAAAAAGAAAAAATCAATGATTTGGAAGAAAGTGTAGTGTAAGTAGCAACAGCAATGCGTCTTAAAAAAGAGATATTATTCTCTATCAATTTATTATCTAACTTAAAAGGATATTCCTTTTTCAATCCTATCACATAAAAAGTATTCTTATCTAAAAAAGCAGACTGGTAAGAGTGATGATTCCAATCAGGACCTTCAAAAACAAATGATTTAAAAGAAGATAATTCCTTTTTTAATATTTTCTTTATATAATCAATTTCTTTCTTTTCCAAATAAGCATAAATTACAACCTCAATAAATTTTTTATCTTTATCTATTTTATCTTTAATAAATGAAGGAAGATGAGAAAGCTTCAAAAAAGGAGGAAATTTTAATTCTTTTTCCTTTAATTCTTTAACTTTCTTTTTATATTTCTCTACATAAGGCTGATTTACAAAATTTATCTTTTTATAAAAAGAAAATAAAGCTATAAATATCTCCAGAAAATACATTAAACTCATAACATATATAATAGAATCAGCAATCTCAAAAGGTAAAGCAATATTAAAAAAAGAATCCTTTTCTCCTATTGCAGTCTTTACAAAGAAATCAATTCTTTTTGAACCTAAGGATTCTTGAAAAAGCTGTGTAATCCAAGTAATAAAAGAAGTTTTAAATTTCTTCTTCACGTGAATATTAAAAAAACCTTGTTTTTTTCTCTTAAAAGATAAAACTAATTTATGTGCTTCTTCTCTCAATCTATCCAAGAAGTGAAGATAAGAAGAAAAAATTTTCTCAAGACTTTTAAAATTCTGATCAAGAAGAATAAATAAAGGTAAAAGAAAGACCAAAGTATGAGGAGAAGAGAATCTTCCCCCAATATCTTCCTTACCATCAACTTGGATAGAAAATTTACCACATTTTCTCCAGCCTAATTCATCTAATTTTTTAAAAGAAGAGGGGTCACTTAGCCAAAGAAAATGATTTATCCAATCTTTTTTAAAAAAACTTCTTACTGTTTCTGCCAAAAGTTGTGTCTCCTGAGTGGTTCCTGATTTAGAAATAGCAATTGCCAAGGTTTCTTTCAGGCTTGCATTTTCCATAACTTCTTCTAAATTTTTAGGGTCTAAATTATTCAAAAAAAACAGTTGTTTTTTCTCATCTAAACAAGAAATCACTTTTGCTCCATTGATAGAACCTCCCATCCCTATAAAGATAAATCTTCTCTTCTTTTTCAAAAATGGTTTAATTTCTTTAAGAGAATTTTTAATATCCTGCCAGGAAGGAGGAATGACCCAACCTAAACGAGGTTTATTATTATCAAAACCAATTTTGTAAAAGGGATTTTCTTTACAAGGATAAGAGGCGCATTCTAAAAGAGTTCGAATAACATCCATTAAGAATCAAATTATACTCTTCTCTGTAAAAGGATCAAAAAAGATTGCTTTTTTCATATCAAAAACAATCTCTATTAAAGAAAATCTTTCTGGTTTATTATTTGCATCTACCACAACTATAATATTATGATTTCCCGCAGAAAGATACAGGTGATTTTTTGCCCCCATAGTTTCTAAAATCTCACAACGTGCCTTTACAACATTTTTCTGCACAGATATTTTTGAAAACTTTTTATCATAAATAGACTCCGGTCTAATTCCTAAAATTATTTCTTTGCCTATGTAATTGGTTAAGCTATTATATTTCTCTTGAGGTATTTCCAAAAGAAACTTACCTTCATCAAAAAAAAGTTTTTCTTCCTTTCTAATTATTCTCCCAGAAATAAAATTCATTGCTGGAGAGCCAATAAACTCAGCTACAAATTTATTTACTGGTCTCTCATAGATATTCAAAGGAGTGTCAAACTGTAAGATTTTACCATCTTTCATTACCGCAATTCTATCTCCTAAGGTCATCGCTTCTTCCTGATCATGAGTAACATAAATCATTGTTGTCTGAATTTTCAGATGAAGTTTGTTAAGTTCTGCGCGCATCTGAATACGCATTTTTGCATCTAAATTACTTAAAGGTTCATCAAATAAAAATACAAGTGGTTTTCTCACAATTGCTCTTCCCACAGCCACCCGCTGCCTTTCCCCACCGGATAACTCTCTTGGTTTTCTATCTAATAAATGTCCTATTCCTAAGATGGAAGCTGCTTCCTTAACACGTCTTTCAATTTCTGATTTAGAATATTTTCTCAATTTTAAAGCAAAAGCCATATTTTCATAAACTGTCATATGAGGATATAAAGCATAATTCTGAAAAACCATAGCAACGTTTCTATCCTTAGCAGGAATATTATTAACCATTCTATCGCCAATATAAATTTCTCCTGAAGTGGGCATCTCTAACCCAGCAATCATTCTTAAAGTGGTAGATTTTCCGCAACCGGAAGGTCCCACCAATACTACAAACTCTTTATTTTCTACTCCTAAATTAATATTATCTACAGCAACTATATTTTTATTATAAATTTTAGTAACATTTCTTAAACTTACCTGAGCCATGTTAAATTATTATTTTACCTTAAAATTAAAAAGAAGCAATTTTCTTTTAAAAATTTTAAGATAAATATTCCAATAGCTTAATAAGCGTCTCTTTTAACTCTTTTCGGGGAACAATCATATCAATAAGACCATGGGTTAGATTAAACTCTGATGTCTGAAAACCCTCTGGTAATTCTTGCTTTATCGTCTGCTTTATAACGCGGGGCCCAGTAAAACCAATTAAAGCTTGAGGCTCAGCAATGATTATATCTCCTAATCCAGCAAAAGAAGCCATAACTCCTGCCATGGTAGGATGAGTAAGAACAGAAATGTAAGGAATTTTTTCTTCATTTAATCTTTCTAAAGCTGCGCTTGTCTTTGCCATCTGCATTAAAGAAAGCATCCCTTCATACATCCTTGCTCCCCCTCCAGAGCCAGAGACAATTATAAGTGGAATTCTTTTATCTTGTGCATACTCAATAATACGGGTAATCTTTTCTCCCACAACCGAACCCATTGATCCCATAATAAACCTTGAATCTGTCACTCCAAAAGCAACTCTCTTTCCTCCTATTTCTGCCTCTCCTACAACCGCTGCTTCCTTAAGAGATGTTTTTTTCTTCTCTTCTTCCAATTTTTCTTTATAAGATTTAGGTCCTCTGAACTCTAAAGGGTCGGCTGACTCTAAATTAGCATACAGCTCTTTAAAATTATCTGTTAAAAGCTTAATTCGTTCCTGACAACTTAAAGGAAAATGATACTGGCATTTAGGACAGACCTTTAAATTCTCATTTAAAATCTTTGTATAGATAAACTGATTACATTTTGGGCATTTCGTCCATAAACCATCAGGAATTACCCTTTTTTTTGCTTTTACAATAGTATATTTAAGAGGTTTTTTAAATATTCTCATCTTCAAACCTTCTTAAAATTAAGCCACTGGGAAGTTTGGGATAAAAATAAGTTGATTTCTGCGGAAGAAGAAGCTTTTTTTCCGCAAGCAGAAAAATATCTTCTAAAGACGGTTTATTTAAAATAAAACCTATTTTTCTCTTATCTTTATCCACAATTTTTTTTAACTCTTCTATTTTATGTACATATTCTATCTTCTCAAAATTAATTCTTTCCAGCACAAGCAAATCCAAAAGATACGAATCAATCCTTTTATAAAGAATATTTTTCTTTCTCTCTTTAAAAATTTTATCTAAAATATCCTCCTTTTTCAATTTAAGCAGATAAAATCTTCTTTTTTTATACATCCCTAAGCAGATACCATTAAGATTGAATCTTTTCTTTTCAAAAAAATCTTTCTTTACTGGCTTAATATAAAAAATTTCACAAAGACCTTCTAAAAAAGAAGAAGATTCCTCAGTTATTTTTACTATACGATGTGTGGGAAGGATGATTAATCCTTTTTGAGGATAGGCAAAATAGCATAAAAGAAAACGAGATCCTTTTATCTTATTTTTGTATTGATGATAAAATTGACAAGCTACGGCAAAGCGATGATGACCATCAGCAATAAAAAATTTTTTTGAATTTACCTCTTTAATCAATTTCTCTTTAAAAATATTCTCTTTTATTCGCCAAAGGCGATGAGAAATTCCTTCTTCATCCTGAAAATTTATAAAAGGAGGTTTTCTCTGATAAACTCTTTTAA
>CAZBLX010000018.1:0-12304 GCA_964492865.1 uncultured Planctomycetia bacterium
TTGATGAATCTACTTATTCTCCTTTTTATGGAAAATTTATTGCTGAGCCATTAGAAAGAGGTTATGGAGTTACCTTAGGTAATGCTTTAAGAAGAGTGCTTTTATCATCAATTGAGGGAGCTGCTGTAACCAATATAAGAATTGAGGGAGTTTTACATGAGTTTTCTACGATTCCTGGAGTAAAAGAAGATGTTCCTGAGATTATTTTGAATATAAAAAATCTTGTTCTACGTTCTTATTCTAAAACTCCACGAAAAATTTATATAAAAGAAAAAGGAGAAAAAGAAGTTAAAGCACGAGATTTAATTGTTGATGAAAGTATTGAGGTTATTAATCCTGATTTGCATATCGCTACTTTAACCTCACCAGATGCAAAATTAGAAATAGAGATGGAAGTGGGAAGAGGAAGGGGATTTGTTCCTGCAGAGATGAATAAAAGAGAGGATGCTCCTATTGGAGTGATTCCGGTTGATTCTATATTTACTCCTGTAAAAAAAGTCAGTTTCCATGTGGAAAATACACGTGTAGGAAAAAGGACTGATTATGACCGTCTAATTTTAGAAGTTTATACTAATGGGAGTATTGAGCCTAAGGAGGCTTTAATATACGCAGCACGTGTTTTAAATAAGCATTTAGAATTATTTTTCACTTTGGGAGAACTTCCTGAGGAAGAAACAGAAGAACTTACTCCTGAAGAAGTTGCTCTTTATGAGAAACTACGCATTCCTATCTCTGAGCTTGAACTTTCTGTAAGAAGTGCTAATTGCTTAAGGGAGGCAAATATGAAGATATTAGCTGATTTAGTGGAAAAAACCGAAGCACAACTTTTGTCCTATAAGAATTTTGGAAAAAAATCTTTAAATGAGATAGTAACTTTACTTAAAGGTATGGGGCTTTCCTTGGGAATGAAGATAGATCGTAAAAAATTACAGATGTTATGAGACATAGAAAAAAAAGTGAAAGGTTTTCTCGTTCTCGGGCACAAAGAAAGGCTTTAATAAGAAGTCTTTTACGTTCCCTTTTTATTTATGAAAAAATAGTAACTACACAATCTAAAGCAAAAGGGATAAGGGGCTGGGTGGATAAATTAATTGAATGGGCAAAAAAAGACACGCTTCATCATCGCCGTTTAGCTTATAAAATTTTATGCGATCATAAGTTAGTTAAAAGATTATTTGAGGAGATAGCGCCTCGCTTTAAAGACATTAGTGGAGGTTATACACGAATAGTAAATATAGGGTATCGTGAAGGTGACGGAGCCCTTCTTTCTTTATTAGAGCTGACCCGTATTAAAGAAGAGAAAAAAGAAAAGAAGAAAAAAGAAGAGAAAGGAAAAGAAGCTGTTAAAGAAATTTCTCCTCCTCAAGAGACTGTTCAGCCTCAAAAAAGTTTCTTTCAAGGAATAAAGAAATTATTCAAAGGAAAAACTTCCTCTTAAGGATGAATCAGACAATTGTTGAAAAGGTCTTCTCAAGACATAATTTAAAAAGAAAAAAGGTTAAAGCAGGCGATTTTTGTATATGCAAAGTAGATTTCTGTTTCTCTCAGGATGGAACAAGTCTTTTGGTTTTAGAGAATTTAGAAAAGTTAGGTAATTCTTTAAAAAATCCAAAAAAATATGCTTTATTTATTGATCATAACGCTCCCTCTCCTAACACAGGTGTTTCTTTTGTGCATTCTAAAATGAGAGAATTTTCTTCCAAGTTTGGTGCGCTTTTATATGATATTGGAAAAGGAATATCTCATCAGGTTATAATTGAAGAAAAAAAAGTAGTGCCGGGAAGCCTTATTTTGGGAGCAGATTCTCATACCTCAACCTGTGGAGCTTTAGGAGCAGTAGGATTAGGAGTTGGTTCTACAGATTTAGCAGTAAGTGTTGCTACAGGAAAAAATTGGTTTCGCGTCCCTTCCACTTATAAACTTATCATAAAAGGAAAAATTCCTAAGGGAGTATTCAGCAAAGATATTATGCTTTTTATCCTACGTAAACTGACTGCTAATGGGGCTACTTATAAAGCGATTGAATATCATGGGGAAGTAATTGATAAATTATCCTTGGATGCACGTTTTACAATTACTAATATGAGTGTGGAGTTAGGAGCAAAATGTGGTATAATGCTTCCTGATAAAAAAGTATTTTCTTATTTGAGGAAGTTGGGAATAAAAAAATTCAAGTCTGTTTATCCGGATAAAGATGCAGATTATGAAAAAATAATAGAGTTTGATATTTCCAGAATCTCTCCTATGGTAGCTTTACCTCACTCGCCAGATAATGGTGTTTTTATAGAAGAGATAGAAGGAAAAAGAATTAATCAAGCTTTTATTGGTACCTGTACTAATGGAAGATTAGAGGATTTAGAGATAGCCGCTCATATTCTTAAAGGCAGAAAAGTACATCCTGAGGTGAGATTATTAGTAGCTCCTATATCAGAGAGAATTTTTAAAGAGGCTCTTAAAAAAGGAATTATAAAAGTTTTACTTGAAGCAGGAGCAATTATTTTACCTCCTGGATGCGGACCATGTGTGGGAACACATCAGGGAGTTCCTGCAGATGGCGAAGTAGTTATTTCTACTGCCAATCGTAATTTTAAAGGAAGAATGGGGAATCCTTCAAGTTTCATTTATTTAGCATCTCCAGCAACCGTTGCTTCTTCAAGTATAAAAGGAAAGATTACTGATCCACGCAAATTTTTAAATTAAGAGGAGGGTTTTATGGTTGATATGAATACTCTTTTTAAAATTACTATGGAGAGAAACGCAAGTGATTTGCATATAACTGTAAATAGCCCTCCTGTTTTGCGTATTGATGGAAAGTTGCATTTTTTGGATATGAAACCATTGACGGGTGAGGAGACAAAAGCATTAATTTACAGTATTCTTACTGACGACCAAAAAGCGATTTTTGAAAAAGATAGAGAACTTGATTTTTCTTTTTCTATGCCCGGGTTGGACAGATTCCGCGTAAATGTGCATTATCAGAAAGGTAATGTGGAAGCAGCTTTCCGGCGTATTCCTTCAAGGATTCCTTCTTTAGAAGAGTTAGGTGTGCCTTTGGTAGCCTACGATTTGATTAGAAAGCCCAATGGGTTAGTTTTAGTTACCGGTCCTACAGGAATGGGAAAAAGCACAACTTTAGCAGCAATGATTGATGTTATTAACCGGGAAAGGGAAGAAATAATTATCTGTATTGAGGATCCAATTGAGTTTTACCATACAAATAAAAGAAGTATAATAAAACAACGGGAGGTTTACGCTGATACCCATTCATTCCCTGAGGCTTTAAGAAGAGCATTGAGACAAGACCCTAATGTTATTGTTGTAGGAGAGATGCGTGATTTAGAAACTATCGCCACAACCTTAACAGCTGCTGAGACAGGACACTTAGTTCTGGCAACTCTGCACACTCCTGATGCTCCTCAGACAATTCAGAGAATTATCGATGTGTTCCCCCCTTATCAGCAGAAACAGGTAAGGGTGCAATTGGCTGATTGTCTTCAGGGAGTAATTTCGCAATTATTACTTCCTCGTGCTGATGGAAGAGGTCGTGTTTTAGCCACAGAGGTAATGATTGCCACTCCCGGTATAAGAAATTTAATTCGTGAAGGAGAAATTGCTCAAATTCCTTCTTTAATTCAGATGGGGGCTCAACACGGAATGCATACGATGGATAAGTGTTTAAAAGAGTTATATAAAAAAGGCGTAATTACACGTGAGACTGCATTAAGTAAAGTAAAAAATGTAGCTGATTTTGAAAATTTATGAAGTTTAAAGGAAAAGTTTTTAAATTTGGGGATAATATCAATACAGATTTTATTATTTCCGGAAGATATAAATTTTCTATTACCGATATGAGAAAACTTTGTGAGCATATTTTTGAAGATATCCGACCCAATTTTTACAGAGAGATTTCGCCTCACCAGTCTATAATTGTAGGAGGGATAAATTTTGGTTGTGGTTCATCTCGGGAGCAGGCACCTTTGGTAATAAAAGAAGCAGGGATTTTATGTGTAGTAGCAAAAAGCTTTGCACGTATATTTTATCGCAATGCTTTCAATATTGGTTTGCCTTTAATTGAGGCAGATACGGATAAGATAAATGAAACCGATATAATAGAGGTGGATGTAAACAAAGGAATAATTAAGAATTTAACTACTTCTTTAAGTATAGAGTTTAAATTATGGGATAAATTTAGAAAAGATTTGATTAAATGTGGAGGAATTGTTAACTATTTAAAAAGATATAAAGACTTCCAGCTTGATGAAGTATAAAATTACCCTCATCCCTGGAGATGGTATAGGACCAGAGGTAACTGAGGCGGCAAGAAGATGCGTTGATGTTTTAGGATTGGATATAGAATGGGAGATTAAAAAAGCAGGAGAACCTGCCTTAAAAGAAAAAGGCGAATTACTTCCTCAGGATACATTAGACTCTATCAGAAAAAATAAAGTAGCTTTGAAAGGTCCTATTATTACTCCTGTAGGAGGAGGTTTTCGTTCTATAAATGTAGCTTTAAGACAAACTTTGGATCTTTTTGCCTGTCTTCGCCCTGCCAAATCTTTTGAGGGTATTCCTCAGGCAAAAGAAGGAGTAGATATTGTTGTAATCAGGGAGAATATTGAAGATTTATATGCAGGAATTGAATTTAATAAAGATGATGAAAAGACTTATGAATTAATTGAATGGATAGAGAAAATAAAAGGCAAAAAGATAAGAAAAGATAGTGCTATCTCTTTAAAGCCGATCTCTTATGAAGGCTCTTTAAGAATCTGTGAATTTGCCTTCAGGTGGGCAGAAAAAAATAAAAGAAGAAAAGTTAGCTGTGCCCATAAGGCTAATATTATGAAAGCAACAGATGGACTTTTTTTAGATACCTTTTATGAAGTGGCAAAAAAATTTCCTCATATAGAGGCAGAGGATGTTATTGTGGATAATTTATGTATGCAACTTGTAAAAAAACCTCAAAAATTTGATGTTTTGGTTCTTCCTAATTTATATGGAGATATAGTTTCTGATTTATGTGCAGGATTAATTGGAGGATTGGGGGTAAGTCCTGGAGCAAATATTGGCAATGATTGTGCTATTTTTGAACCAGTGCATGGAGCAGCTCCCAAATATGCAGGAAAAAATAAAGTTAATCCCACAGCAACGATATTATCTGCAGTTATGATGTTAAGATATTTAGGAGAAGAGAAAGCTGCAGATACCTTGGAAGAAGCAGTAAGGCAAGTTATAAAAGAAGCGAAATATGTTACTTATGATTTAAAACCAGCCAAAGATGATTCCTCATCTGTTTCTACCTTTCAGATGGCAGAAGCAATAATTGAAAAAATAAAAGAAGTAAAAGAATAATGGTAAAAAAGATTTCCATTATTGGAGCAGGTAATGTAGGAAGTAATTTAGCTTTTCATATTTTATCCAAGCTTGATTTAAAAGAATTGGTTCTTTTAGATATCAGTGGTGATTTGGCAAAGGGGATAGCACTGGATTTAGAAGACACACGGGCATTTTTAAATTTTTCTTGTGAGATTATAGGAACACATAACTGGCAGAACGTGAAAGATTCAGATATTGTGATTATAGCCTGTGGAAGGGCAAGAAAAGAAGGTCAAACACGTTATGATCTTTTAAAAGATAATATTAAAATAGCTCGTGATGTATCTTTAAAAATAAAAAAAGTTGCCCCTTTCTCAATTGTGGTGGTTATTACCAATCCGGTAGATTTTATTACTTATGTGGTAAAAAAAACTCTCAGGTTTGAAAGAGAACGAGTAATAGGTATGGGAGGAATTCTTGATCAGGCTCGTTTTATAAATCTGCTTTATAAAGAGATAAAAATTCATACCTCCTGTATTGATACATTGGTGGTTGGTTTTCACAGTAAAGATATGATACCCCTGCTTTCTAAAACTAAGATAAAAAATATTGATGTTGAAAATTTAATGGATAAAGAAAAGCTAAAAATTTTAAGAGAAAAGACAAAGGAAAGGGGCGCTCAAATTGTTCAATTTTTAAAAACAAGAAGTGCTTATTTTGCTCCTTCTTTATCTGCGTTTAGATTGATTGAGGCAATTGTTAAAGATAAAAAAGAGATATTGCCTGTCTCTGTATATGTAGAAGGAGAATATGGCTTGAGGGATATATGCATAGGGCTTCCCTGCATAATTGGTAGAAGAGGGATAGTTGATATTCTTGAAATAGAATTATCTAAAGAAGAAAAAGAGGAATTGCTGAAAGCAGAAAAAATTTTTAAAGAATGTATGACTTAGCTATTATTGGAGCAGGGGCAGGAGGAATTGAAGCAGCCAAATTCGCCTGTAAAAATAATCTTAAGACAGCTATTATTGAGAAAGATTTTCAAAGCTGGGGAGGAATTTGTGTTAATAAAGGATGCATTCCTTTTAAATTATCTTTAAACCTTGCCCAGAGAAACAAATCTCTTTCTTTTATTCTTGAAGAAGAAAAAAAAGTTATATCTTATTTGAAAAAAACTTCCTTGGATAATCTTGTTCGCAGAGGAGTTCGGGTATTTTGGGGAGAGACAGAATTTGTTGATGAAAATACTTTAAAAGTTAATCAGGATTTGGTAAAAGCAAAAAATATAATCATTGCCACAGGGTCTTTGCCTAAAACTATAAATATAGATAATGGGAAAGATAAAGTTATATTTGCTCAGGATTTGTTTTCTTCAATTAAGGAGGAGGATGAAAATTTTCTTATAATTGGAGGAGGAAGCATAGGAATAGAGACCGCTTCTTTACTGAATTGTTTAGGGAAAAAGGTTGTAGTGGTAGAAAAAGAAGAAAAAATTTTGCCTTTTATAGATGAGGAAGTAGCCAAAAGATTGAAGATTATTTTGAAAAGAAAAGGAATAGAAATACATACCTCCTCTGATTTTAAAGATTTAGATCTTTCTTTATTTGATAAAATTTTAATTTGTGTGGGAAGAAAGCCTTCTTTTGAAATTCCAGGGTTAGAGAAGATAGGTATTGAGAAAAATTCTTGGGGAGGGATAAAGACAAATACTTTTTTACAGACAAATATAAAAAATATTTATGCCTGTGGTGATGTTACCTCAAAAAAGATGTATGCCTATTTAGCCCAAAGGCAGGCACAGATAATAATAAAAAATATTTTGGGAGAAAAAGAAGAAATAGATGAGGAAGAATTTCCTGAGGTGGTTTTTTCTCTGCCACAAGTAGCCTGGGTAGGTTTTAAAGAAGAAGATTTAGTTAAGAAGGGGATAAAATATAAAGTAATTAAGACACACTTTGCTCCTTTCTCTTCCTCTTATGTTTATGATGATAAAGAGGGATTTATAAAGATTTTGGTAGATGAAGAAGGAAAAATATTGGGAGCGACAATTATTTCTCATTTAGCCTCAGAAATTATTAATATTTTTGCCTTAGCGATAAAAGCGAACCTTTCCTGTAAAGATTTAAAAAAAGTTATCCCTCCGCATCCCACCATTTCTGAGATTGTATTTTCTGTTGTAGAGATTAGTAGTGAGTATTGAAGAATAAAAAAGATAAGCATAACTTTTAGCAATATTTCTTATCAGAGAATGATAGGGTTTTTATCTGTATTCATGTCGTTTATTTTCTTCAGACTGTTGCAAAATGTTGGGTGTAGGTAGAAAAAGTGGTAAAATAGTAAGAAGCTACAAATGACTAATAAAAAAATTGTAGTTTTAGTTGTTTTATTGTTGATAGCCTTTTTTATCTGGAAGACTGATTTTAGTAAATTTAACCTTTCTGATTTTATTCATAAATTTAGCTCTGCAAATGGAATTAAAGGCAAAATTGTCTATATCTATGAGCCACTTATTAATGGAAAACTTGACATTCATCGTACAGAAATTTATATAATGAATCCAGATGGTACAGGGAAGAGACAACTTACATATAATAATTTCTATGATACTATGCCTAAGCTTTCTCCAGATGGAAAAAGAGTTGTTTTTGTCTCAGCAAGAACACCTTCAGGAGGAGTTCCCCTTTTAGGAATGATACCTAGCTTTTCTCATCAAATTTATATAATTAATACTGATGGAACTGGTGAGAGACAATTGACATTTTCTGAAGGCAATTGTCTTTATCCTCGTTGGTTATCAAATGAAAAGATTGTTTTTTTAAGTCAAGATAGTGAAGGAGAATATCGCTGGATGGTAATGAATGTTGATAATGGAAATATTCAAAGTCTGGATGAATATTTAGGTTTTCATATTCCAGGCAATCCTTATTTTTCACCAGATGGTTCAAAAATAGCTTATACAATTGAATCTGGTACAGGAAGTTCAAGAAAATCACAAATTTGGATAATAAATCGAGATGGAACAGGAAAAAGACAGCTGACTTATGGAGAGTGTGATGAGTCACCTGCCTGGTCGCCTGATGGCAAAAAGATCGCTTATTCCTCAAGATATGTAGTAGATATGGATTATGTTGGCCCATCTCCACGTTTTGCTATTTATGTAATAGATGTTGATAGTGGAAATATAAGGCAACTGACAGATGATGGTATTAGACCTTGTTGGTCTCCTGATGGACAAAAGATTGTTTTTGAAAAATATTGGGGGAATGGGATTTTAGTGATGGATGCTGATGGTAAGAACAAAAAATGGATTGCTCCTAAAAGTATGCGGGATCTTACTCGTTTTAGAACAGGTAAAATAGTTGACCTTTATATGTGGCCGGATTGGCGATAAGGGAATATGGATAATTTGGAATTTCAGGAATTATTAAAAAAAGGATTAGCAGCTTTAATGATGGCAGTAGGAATAGTTGTTGGTATAGGCACTTTTCCAAGAGCTGTTTCAGAAATAATACTTATTCCTTCTCTTGTGCCTATATGTGGAGTTAAGTTTGGCATTATATTTTTAATTTTCCAGATTGGATACTGTTATCTTTTAGATCTAAAGAAGGGATTTTTCTGGATAATAGGTTTTTTTATACCCGGGGCTATTTTAGGAACCTTAAACGCACTATTGTGGGGTGGAGATGTTTTAAGGGCTTTCCTTGTTATGGGTGCCTGTGTGAGTGCTGTGGCTCTTGGTTTTGGTGTTTTTGGAGGAAAATTGTAAATATTCTGCCTCAGGGGTGAGGATGGTAAGAATTTAGAG
Source organism: uncultured Planctomycetia bacterium (assembly GCA_964492865.1). Lineage (GTDB taxonomy): Bacteria > Omnitrophota > Gorgyraeia > Duberdicusellales > 4484-171 > CAZBLX01. The sequence goes on from CAZBLX010000018.1 coordinate 9,119, forward strand.
ATGGAATGGTGAGCGTCTGGTTATGAAAAATTCAGAAAAAGAGAGAAATACTTATTTACATTAAAGGTGTGGGCTGTGGAGTTTGGCACAGGCGTTCTCTGAAACCATAACTTTTGTTGTTTTTAAAATAAAGACTTTAATTTTGTAAATTACTTCTAAATTTTTTAGTTCAACCTCGTAGGTTGAATTGGTTTTTTTAAATCATATAGTTTCTTTCATTTAATTTAGAGGCTTATTTTTTTATACTTTCAAAGAGCTTCTAATTGTACTAATTTTTTTGCTTGACAGAGTTTTTTAATTAGATAAAATCTACTAATTTGATAGAATTAATAGAGATTATTATGAAGTTAACAACAAGAAGCAGATTTGGATTAAGGTTTATGCTTGAGTTAGGTTTAAATTATGGGAAAGGTCCGGTTTATTTAAGAGAAGTTGCAAAAAGAGAGGGGATTTCTGAGAAATACTTAAGTCAATTAGCTCTCTTTTTAAAATCAGCCGGGTTCATATCTTCAGTAAGAGGAGTTTATGGAGGCTACATTCTGACTAAGAAACCCTCAGAAATTAGTCTTTTAAAAATAGTAGAGATTTTGGAAGGTGATTTAAGTCTTGTTCCTTGCATCAAAGATTTTTCTTACTGTCAGCGTCTATCTATATGTGCTACCCGTGAGATTTGGTTGAAAATGAGAGATGTTATCAGGGATACATTAAATTCATTCACCTTGGAAGACTTAATCCTTCTCTATAAAGAGAAAGTAACTAAGAATGTAAATTATCAAATTTAAACTGGGATGATAGTTTAGTTTAATGAGAATGTGGAGATGGATATGAAAATAGCTGAAGATATTACTAAGTTAATAGGGAATACTCCGCTGGTGAGATTAGGGAAAATAAGTAAAGGGTTGAGAGCAGAATTGGTGGCTAAATTAGAGTCATACAATCCTTGTGGAAGTATAAAAGATAGAATAGGTGTTTCTATGATTGAAGCAGCTGAAAGAGAAGGATTGGTAAATGAAGACACTGTAATAATTGAGCCCACCAGTGGTAATACAGGAGTTGCTTTAGCATTTGTATGTGCTCAAAGAGGTTATAGGCTTATCTTAACGATGCCGGAAAGTATGTCAGTTGAAAGAAGAAAGCTTTTATCTCTACTGGGAGCAGAGATAGTTCTTACCCCTGCAGAGAAAGGGATGAAAGGAGCAGTTGAAGAAGCAGAGCGACTTCTCAAAAAAATACCTAACTCCTTCATGCCCCAACAGTTTAAAAATCCAGCTAATCCCCAGATACATAAGGAGACAACAGCTGAGGAAATTTGGAAAGATACTGATGGTCAAGTAGATATAGTTGTAGCAGGTGTAGGGACAGGAGGCACAATTACTGGTATTGCAGAAGTTATAAAGAAGAGAAAGCCGGATTTTAAAGCGATTGCTGTTGAACCCAAGAGGTCTCCAGTTCTTTCAGGAGGTAAGCCTGGTTTGCATAAAATTCAAGGAATTGGTGCAGGTTTTATTCCCGATGTATTAAGATTGGATCTGATTGATGAAGTAATTCAGGTTAATGATGAAGATGCTATTGAGATGATGAGGAGGCTAGCTAGGCAGGAGGGAATATTGGCGGGAATTTCCTCAGGTGCTGCTATCTGGGCAGGAATTGAAGTAGCTAAAAGAGAGGAAAATAAGGATAAGTTAATTGTTGTTATTTTACCTGATACAGGTGAGAGATATTTATCTATGATATGAGGAAAGAATGGGAGGTAAATAGTGAGGTTTTGTTTTTTGGAGGTTTATTTTTCCAATTTTGCTAAAAAACCTTTTTATGATTTAGTCTTAACAAAACATGAGACAATATGTTATGCGGAATAAATAGCAATATAGGAGGTGAGTATTGTGAAGGAAAAAGTGGAAAAGGTGCTTGAGGAGATTAAACTCATGCTTCAGATGGAAGGTGGAGACGTGGAACTTGTTGATGTTACTGAGGATGGTGTGGTTAAGGTAAGACTTAAGGGAACTTGTAGTGTTTGTCCTATGAGTACATATACACTAAAGTTAGGAATTGAGCAGAGGTTGAAGGAAAAAATTCCCGAAATTAAGGAAGTGGAAGCAGTTTAAATAATGAAGAGGAAAGATTAAAGGTAATTAAGAGAAAATGCGCAGCCATCTCTTAATGTAACAAATATTCCTCAATATTTTTGCGTATAAGTCTCTGGAGGGTGTAATACTATAACTTGATAAAATCTTTTGAGAATAAAATGTCAAATTTACAGCTTTACAGAAGAAAATTTTTGTAAAGCTTTGGAGTATCCACCCAAATATACTCTTTCTGGCGACCTTTTGTTGAATGATAATTAAAAAAACCATTTTTCCACCCCTGGGGTGGAAATATATGGTTGAAAATGGTATAATGAATTAAGTCAATGAAGAGAAAAATTCCACTTGTTACAGGAAAGGTTTACCATGTTTTTAATAAAAGTATTGCTGATTTTGTAGTGTTTAATAATGATGATGAATTTTTAAGAATGAGAAATCTTTTTAGATATTATCAAATAAAAGATCCTCCCTATAAATTCAATTATTTTGTGAAGATTAAAACAAAAGAAAATTTTGATGAAAATTTATCTTCTTATTTATCTGGTAAAGAAAAAATAGTACAAATAATTGCCTATTGTATTATGCCCACTCATTTTCATCTTATTCTAAAACAATTAAAAAAAGGAGGGATTTCTACTTTTATGGGCAATGTTCTTAATAGTTATTCTCGCTATTTTAATACTAAACATAAAAGAGGAGGTCCTTTATGGGAGGGGAAATTCAAGAATGTATTAGTAGAAACAGATGAGCAGTTACTTCATTTAACCAGATATATTCACTTAAATCCTACAAGCGCAGGACTTGTGAAAAAACCTGAGGAATGGCCGTATTCCTCTTACCTTGAATATCTTGGCAAAATAAAAAAGATGAATAGAATTTGCTCTTATGAAGATTTGATAGATATTTCACCTTCATCTTATAAAAATTTTGTGGAAAGTAGAATTTCATATCAGAGAGAACTAGAAAAAATTAAACATTTAATTTTAGAGTAATAATCTATTCATTTCCACCCCTGGGGTGGAAATGGTAAAAAGTAGGAGGTAGAAGTGAAATTGGTGATTATCTGTTATAACGTTGCTATTGGTGATGAAGTGTTAGAAGT
>CAZBLX010000019.1:0-12236 GCA_964492865.1 uncultured Planctomycetia bacterium
CATTTACTATACGAATAAAATAATTGCCTCTTTCTATATAGTTAGAAAACATATCGAAACTGGAACACATAGGAGAAAACAACACCACATCACCACAGGAAGCACTTAAAAAAGCATCCTCAACCGCATTTTTTAAATCAGAAAAAAGTTGAATATTTTTAAAATGATTCTTCAAAGAAGCTTTAATCTTTTCTTTTGCTTCACCAATAAGATTAATTTTTTTAACTTTTCCCAGAAAAGGTAAAATAGAAGTATAATCTAAACCTTTATCCTTTCCTCCAGCAATAAGAATTACAGGTTTTTTAATATTTTTAAGCGCCCACAAGGTTGCTGAAGGATTGGTAGCTTTAGAATCATTAATAAAAAGCACTTCCTTAATCTGGGCTATCTTCTGCATACGATGAGGCAATCCTTTAAAACAAGAAATTGTCTCTTTTATATAAAAAGACTCAATATTAAAAATAGAGGCAATAGTTTTTAAACAGGAAATATTCTCATTCTCATCATTGTCACCAAAATACAAAATCTTTGCTTTAATCTTTCTTTCCCATTCTTTACAACAGAAGATATTACGATTAATTACAGCAAAATCTTCCTTCTTTTGGTTCATAAATATTCTCTCTTTAGCCTCTTTATACTCTTCAAAATTAGAATATCTATCTAAATGATCTGGCTCTAAATTAATTATACAGCTTACATAAGGTTTAAATTTCTGAATACTTTCCAACTGAAAAGAACTTACCTCAAGCACAACTAAATCTTGAGGATGTGTTTTTTTAACAAAAGAGGAAAAAGGCGCCCCAATATTTCCTCCCAGATATACAGAAGGAAATTTTTTCTTTAAAAGTAAAAAAGTAAGAAAAGAAAGAGTTGTTTTTCCATTGGTTCCAGTAATAGCAATTATTCTTGAACGTGTAAACCAACTGGCTAATTCTATCTCTCCTACACAAGGTAAAGATAACTGATGTATGATTTTTCCTATCAAGGATTTTTTTAAATCCACCCCTGGACTTATAACTACCAAGTCACAGTCACGAAGAAAATTTTCTGAATGCCCTCCGAATTCAAATTTAACACCTTCTTTTTTAAAATTTTCAACAAGAGAAGAAGAAAAGTTCTTTTCAGATTCTTTCTCACTTACTTTTACCTTTTTTCTTAAGGAAAGTAGGAGCCTGCATAAAGCAATTCCTGTCTTTTTAAATCCTATCACACCAATCTTTTTAAATTTTTCTATATTCATCTCAATTTCAAAGTAAGTAAAGCTAAAACAGCAAAGGCAATAGAGACTATCCAGAATCTTACAATTATTTTAGACTCAGGTATTCCTTTAAGTTGAAAATGATGATGCAGGGGTGAGGCAAGAAAAATCTTCCTCCCTCTTAATCTTACAGAAATAATCTGTAAAATTACGCTCAATGCCTCAATAACAAATATCCCTCCAGAGATAAGAAGAATAAATTCTTTTTTTATAAAAAGAGCAATTACCCCTAATCCTCCTCCTAAAGCCAAAGCTCCTGTATCTCCCATAAAGATTTCTGCCGGATATGCATTAAACCACAAAAATCCTAATCCTGCTCCCAAAACTGCACTGCATAAAACAGTTAATTCTGCAGCATCTTTTATATAAGGAATAAAAAGATAACGGGAAAAAATAGCATGTCCACTAACATAACAAAAAACAGCAAATACTAAAAAATTAGTGATTAGCCCTCCCATAGCCAGTCCATCTAAACCATCAGTAAAATTTACCGCATTTGAGGTAGCAACAATTACCAGTGTTGCCCAAAGAATGTAGAAATACCCCAGATTTAGAGAAATCTTTCTAAAAAAGGGTAAATTTAGCTGAGTAGTAATATTTTTATCTAAAAAAATAATTATTCCCACTATAACTCCTATAATTATTTGAAAAATCAACTTCTCCTTACGAGAAATTCCTTTATTTTTCTTTATCTTGAGAAGATCATCCCTTACACCCAAAAGTCCTAAAAGAAAAAATATCAAAAGAGTATACCAAAAAAAAGAATTTGTCCATTTTACCCATAGCAAGGAAGAAACAAATATGCTGAAAAGAATTAATAAACCTCCCATAGTAGGCGTTCCCTTTTTATCTTTATGCAATCTTTCTAAGTCTTTATGTCCATACATATCTATTTTCTCTTTTAAACCTAACTGATAAAATTTATCTTTTAAAAGACGCCATAAAAAGAACATAAGAGAAAAAGAGGTAAGCAAAGCTAAAGCAGAACGAACAGAGATATATTTTATTACATTAAAGATAAAAAAATATTTACTTAAAGGATATAAAAGATGATAAAGCATAGTTAAAAGTAATCAATTACTTTCTCCATCTCCATATTACGTGAGCCCTTTACAAAAATTAAATATTTCTTTTTATCCACAATTTTTTTTAAAAAGCAAGCAATCTCTTTATGAGAATCAAACTGATATGCTCTTTTAAATCCTTTCTCCTTAAGATGTTGAGTTAACAAAGAAGAAAAATTGCCCAAAGTAAGAATATATCTAAAATTAGTTTTAAGAAGAAAATCAGCTAACTGAGTATGAAAATATTTACTTTTTTTGCCCAACTCTGCCATATCTCCCAAAACAGCTATTTTAGGAAGAGAAAAAATTCTTAAAGATTTTATTGCCTCTTTTAAAGCAAAAGGATTAGAATTATAACTATCATTGATAAAAAGTATATTTTTCTTTTTAATTTTTTGCATACGTAAAGGAAGAAAATTTTTAAACTCAGCCAATCTTTCAATACTTTCTTTTAAATCCAGTCCCACCACTTGCGCACATAAAAGAGCAGCCAAAGCATTAAAAATATAAAAAGAAAAAGGTGTAGAAAGTCTTAAGTGGTATTTATCGTTTATCAAAAAATGTGAGGAATCAAAAGAGATGTTTAAAAGTTTTGCATAAAGATGAGCATCCTTTGTCTTTCCAAACCAAAATAGTTGTTTTTTTATATTAACTCTTTTAAGCCAAGAATCATTTCTGTTTAATATTGCTTTTTTTACAGAAGAAGTCTTAATTAAGGAAATCTTTTCTTCAAAAACTCCTTTTAAATTATAGAGTCCTTCAAGATGAACAGGTTTGATAAAAGTAATTATTCCTATCTCAGGCAAAGATAAAGAAGAGAGGGTCTTAATTTCTCCTTTAAAATTAGTCCCTAACTCTACTATAACTACTTCCTCATCCTCTAAATTAAGAAATGTTTTACTTACTCCCAAAAAATTATTTTCTGTATCTTTATTTTTCAACAAATTAAATCTTTCTTCTAAAAGATAAGCAAGCATCTCTTTAGTTGTTGTCTTTCCTACCGAACCAGTAATAGCGATAACCAAAGGATTTTTTTTCTTTCTTATATACTTTACAATTTTCCCCAGCGCCTTATAACTATCTTTTACCAAAAACACACATCCTTTTATCTTTTTAAATAAATCTAATTCTTTCTCACTTATTATTAACTTTGAACCTTTCTCATAGGCTTCTTTTATAAAATCATGCCCATCAAAAAAACGTCCTTTTAAAGCAATAAAACCCACATTTTTCTTAATTGTGCGAGAATCTATAGAAAATTTAGCCGGAGCAAAGAAATACTCTTTATTTATAACTTTTGTTGGTTTTAATAACTTCATTAATGTAGAAAAAGAAAATATCATTTTTTTAAGAAATTTTTTACTACTTTACAATCATCAAAAGGAATTCTTTTTTCACCTATAATCTGATATCTTTCATGTCCTTTTCCTGCAATCAACACACAATCGTTTTTTCTCTTCAGTTTTAATGCTTTCTCTATTGCTTTTTTTCTATCTACAACAGTAGTAAAATTATTCCTTATAAATCCTTTCTTTATCTCTTCCAAAATTTTGCGAGGATCTTCATTGCGAGGATTATCTGAAGTAATTATACTAAAATCAGCATAAAGAGAGGCTATTTTTCCCATAAGTTTTCTTTTGCCTTTATCTCTATTTCCTCCACAACCAAAAACACAAATAATTCTTCTGTAGCCGACTTCTCTTAATGTAAGAAGAACATTTTTTAAAGCAGAAGGGGTATGAGCATAATCTACAAAGACAGAAGGTGCCACCTCCTCCAGTCTCCCCCGAGGCAGTTTAAGAAAAGGTGTTTTTTTCTTGATCTCTTTTAAGGAGAAACCTAAAAGATTAAGGGAAGCAATAGCTGCGGAAAGATTTTCTATATTAATTCTTCCTAACAAAGAAGTAGAAAAACTTTCTCTTTCTTGAGGGGAAAAAATATCAAAATAGGATTTTTTATATGCAATTTTTTTTATCTCTATACGATAATAAGCACTTTTTTTGCTTCCATAGCTAAATTTTTTATTTTCAATTTGGGAAAATAATCTTCTCCCATAAAGATTATCAATATTTATCAAAGCTAAAGCCTCAGGGTTATCTAAAAACAGTCTCTTTTTGGCTAAAAGATAATCATGCATATTTTTATGGTAATCCAAATGATCCCGACTTAAATTAGTAAAAATCAACTCTACCGGAGAAAGTCCTTCCAATCTATTCTCCTTTATCCCCTGAGAAGAAGCTTCCATAACTACAAAAGAGTTCTCTTGTTGAGCTAAAAGTCTTCTTAATAATAGATAATCAGGAGTGGTAAGTAGACTCTCTTCTTCTTTATCAGAAAAATAATATCCTACTGTACCTATGAATATAGAAGGCAAATTAAACTTTTTTAAAAGTTGATGGATTAAATAAGCAGTGGTAGTTTTGCCATTGGTCCCGGTAACAAGAATAAATTTAAATCTTTCTACTACTCCTTTATATACTCTATCTATAGCTTTTCTTAATTCCTCTTTTATATTTTCTAAAAAAATCACTGGTCTTTTTTTTATTATCTTCTCAATCCTTTCTTTATCTTGTTTCTCAGCAACAAATATTGCTGTTTTTTTCTCTATCTTTTTAAGAATTTTAAAAATATCAAAATTTTTCCCTTTAATAATAAAAAACATATCTTGATTATTATCTAAATATTTATGATGGCAACTTATCCCTTTTATTTCTATTTGCGCTACTGAGGAAGAAAGATTAAGATGAGGAAAAACCTCCTTTACTTTCATTGCTTTACCAATTCTAATTGCATACTTTGATTATAATCTATAATTTTTTGGGCAATTTTTCTAAATAAAGATGCAGCTACCACTCCTCCAAAATGAGACTTTTTTGGCTCCTCAATCGTCACCCCTATAACCAAACACATATCTTTGCTCTCCAAAAACCCCACAAAGCTGGCTTGATAAAAGGTTTGAGAATATCTTTTCAGACGAAAATCAAATTTTTGAGCAGTGCCTGTTTTTCCTCCTACCTTTATTCCTTCAATTTTTGCTTTTTTGCCTGTCCCTTCCTTAACTATTTCAATAAGCACCTTTTTTACTTTCTCTGCTATCCAGTCAGACAAAACTTTTTTTCTTGAGTATTTTTTCTCTTTCAAAAAACCTTCTCCAACAATTTTCTTTACAACATGAGGCTGAATATCAAATCCTCCATTTACAATAATAGAGACTGCTTTCACTAATTGAATAAGAGTTACCCCTATCCCTTGTCCAATAGGAATTATAAAAGAGGAAGTACGACTCCATAAGGAAGGAGGCTTAAGTAATCCTTTCTCTTCTCCAGGCAAATCAATATCTGTTTTTCTGCCAAAACCTAATTTTTTTATATAGTGATAAATAGTATCTTTCCCTAATAAACTTGCCAGCTTTGCTACTCCAATATTAGAAGATTTTTCAAAAACTTCCTCAAAGCTTAAATTATCAAAAGCACGCCAGTCGTGAAGCACGCTACCGGGAATTTTGAAACTTCCCTGCTCACAAAATATTGTTTTGACTTTTTCATCTAAATGATTAGCCACAGCTGCTGTTAAAGTAACGATTTTAAATACAGATCCTGGCTCAAAAACTGTTGAGATAGCATAGTTTCTTAAATATTCTTGAGGGGTTTCAGGTAAATAATTAGGGTTGAAATTGGGAAAATTGGCTAAAGCTAAAATCTCACCATTGAAAGGATTCATTACGATTACTGCTCCTTTTTTTGCTTTAAAATACTTTATCGTTTCTTCCAAATATCTTTCTGTCCAATACTGAATCTGAGCATCTATCGTTAAAATTAAATCCTTTCCTCTTCCAGGAGAAAATAAAAAAGGTGAGGAATAAAGAATGGAAGAAGCATCTTTTAAAACCTGAACTAACCCCTTCTTTCCTCTCAAATAAAAATCATATTTTAATTCTACCCCCTCAATCCCATGATTATCTATATCTACCCCTCCCAAAATATGAGAAGCAAGTCTTTCTTGAGGATAGAAACGTTTCTTTTCCCGAATCCATCCTATTCCTTTAAGAGATAATTCTTTTATTTTTTCTTTTTCCTCAAAAGAGACTTTTCTTTTTATCCATACAAAACGTCGCTTTAATCTTAATCTTTTTTCTATTTTTAAAGGGTTCATTTTAAGAATTCTGCTTAATAATAAACTATAGTTTTTTTTGTCCTTTTCTTTAATCCGAGAAGGATCAGCATATATAGAGAAAGCATTTATATTTGTAGCCAGAACTCTTCCTTTACAATCATAAATCTTTCCTCTTTCTCCTTCTAAAGAAATCAAAGAGTATCTTTGAGAATGGGCTATTTTTTTTAAAAATTCTTCACGAAAAAACTGAAGATATATTATTCTTGAAATAATTAATAAAAAAAAGAATGAGAAGAAAAAAAAGACAAAATTAAAACGCCAATTTATTTTATCAATCTTCACATATATTCTTTATTCTTCTTGAGCAAATACTTCTTTTTCAAAAAATGTAGTAGTTCCTTTTGTTTTCTTTTTAGCCTTTACAAAAACCTTCTCTTTTTTTCCCAATTCAACAATAATTAATTTTTCTTTTTCTGGTAAAGTAAAATGATTATTTTCTGCCCATCGATTTAAACTCTTTAGGTTTGTTTTTTGTGCTAAATTATATAACAAAGCATCTCTTTTATCAATTAGTTTATTATGAAGCTCGTAAAGATGAGTTAATTTATAGATAGCAACAGATAGGGAAATTTTTAAATGAAGATACAAAAAACTCATTATAAAGAGAAAAACTAATATCAAAATTTTTCTTTTCATAATAAAGAAAAACAAAAAAAATTAACTACTTAACCTTAAATTACTTAACCTTTTCTACAGCTCTTAACTTTGCTGAACGTGAAGAAAAATTCTCCTCTACCTCCTGCGCAGAGGGTCTTAAGGGTTTAGGGGTTAAAATTCTTACTATCTTTTGAGAAGCATATTCTTTAAATATATGTTTTACGATTCTATCCTCTAAGGAATGAAAAGAGATTACTACTATTCTTCCACCAAGAGATAAAAAATTTATCGCTTTTCTTAAACCTTCCTCCAGACAATCCAACTCACGATTCACTACAATTCTTAAAGCCTGAAAGACTCTTGTTGCCGGATGAATTCTAAATACTCTTTTTTTAGGAACTGCCTCTATTATTAAATCTCTCAGCTGGGTTGTAGTAAAAATAGGCTGTTTTTTTCTTTTTTCTACTACATAATGAGCAATCCTTTTTGAGAAACGCTCCTCTCCAAATTTTTGAAATATCTTGCATAACTCCTTTTCACTTAAATTATTAATTAAATCATAAGCACACAAAAAAGAATCCTTATCCATCCTCATATCCAAAGGACCTTCTTTTGAAAAACTGAAGCCACGTGAGGCAGAAGAAAGCTGAAAACTGGATAAACCCAAATCAAAAAAGAAAGCATCTGCTTTTTCCATCTTTAAATTCTTCAAAATCTTATCTAAATTCCTAAAATCTTCTTTAACTAAAATTATTCTTTTATCCTTAATATTTTTCAATCTCTCCGCTGCTAAATTAAGTGATTCTTTATCTTTATCTATCCCTATAAATGTAGAGTAAGCAGGTAATTTTTCTAAAATTTTTAAGGCATGAGAAGCCACTCCTATCGTACAGTCAACAAAAATATTCTTTGAAGAAGGCTCTAAAATATGAATTACTTCTTTATACATTACAGGATAATGGTAAAGAAATTCCTCAGAAGAGTTTCTGGGCAATTTCTTCAAATCTTTTTCGATTATGAGCATAAAACTCCTCCCACCTTTCCTTTGCCCAAATCTCAATTCTTTCTGCCACACCAATAATCACCACTTCTTTTTTTATTTGAGCAAATTCTTTAAGATGTTGAGGCAAGTTTATTCTTCCCTGGGAATCTATCTCTATTTCTTGTGCTCCACTAAAATAAAGTCGGTTAAAAAAGCGCACTTCATACTTAGTAAAATCAAGAGAGTTAAGCTTTTCCTCTAATCTTTTCCAAATCTCTTGAGGAAACAAAAAAAGACAACCGTCTAATCCTCGTGTAAGATAAAACTTTTTTATTTTTAATTTCTTTATCTTCTCTCTGAATTTTGCGGGAAGCACAAATCTATCTTTGCTATCTAAGGTGTGATGATACTCACCATACCACATTCCACTTTACTCCACTTTCTTCCACAATTAATATAATTCAATCCCCTCTCTTTGTCAAGGGAATTCCCTAAAATAATTGAGGAATATACAATAAATTGGGTAGGAATTTATCTTATACTCTAAATCTAGTAAGGACAAATTGGATATCTTTCTCTATTGCCTTTTTTAATTCTTCAAGGGTAGAAAATTTTTTCTCTTCTCTTATTTTTCCTAAAAAGGAAAGTTTTATTTTTCTTCTGTGCCACTTTCCTTTCCAATTTAAAATATGCACTTCTATACTTAAATTTTTACTCCTTTTTATAGTGGGTTTAAATCCAATATTACAAACTCCTAAATATTTTTTTTTATTTATTATTTTAACTGCATATACACCATTCTCAGGAAGCACATAACCACAATTTTTTAAATTTAATGTAGGAAAACCAAGCCTTTTTCCTAATCCTAAACCTGAAGTAACCTCAAATTCCCAAATAAATTCCCGTCCTAAAAACTTTTTAACTTTATCAAACTCAGCTTTTTTTATTAATTTGCGAATTAAAGAACTACTTACAGGAATACCTTCTCTTTTTCTTTTTTTTATCACTATCAATTTAAATTTCCATTGATGGGAAAGTTTTAAAAGTTCAGCAATTTTAGTTTTTGCTTTATATCCAAAAGAGAAATCCTCCCCCACTACTAACGTTTTAATTTCTACCCTTTTAAATATCTTTTTTAAAAAATTTTCTCCTTCTAATTTCAAAAAAGCAGGAGAGATTTTTAAAATCCAAAGATAATCTATTCCTAAAGAAGAAATAATCTTCTTTTTTTCCTTAAGTGTAGTTAAATATCCTAAAAAATTTTTATTGAGTATTTCTTCTGGATCTGGCCAAAAAGTAATTACTAAGGAAGGAAGGTTATAAAGAGAAGAAACTTTTTTTAATTTTTTTAAAAGATAGATGTGTCCCCGATGCAAACCATCAAAAGCACCGATAGTAGCAACACACTTTATTTTTTTACCGGAAGAGGTTAACTCTTTCATTCAGAGAGAGAAATCTTTAAGGTGAGAATAATCTATATCTTCTAAAGATATTGCACTTTCTAACCGAAAAGGTCCTATAGCAATTCTTTTTATCTTTGTAACATGAGCACCACAGCCTAATTTCTCTCCAATATCTTCAACTAATTTTCTTATATAAGTTCCTTTAGAACATCTCACATAAAAATCTACAAAAGGCTTTTGAATATTTAAAATTTTAATCTCATAAATTTTCACCTTTTTAGGAGGTCTTTCTATAATTATGCCTCGCCGTGCCAACTTATAAAGTCTTTTCCCTCCTATTCTTTTAGCGCTCATCATTGGGGGTATCTGCTCAATCTCTCCACAGAAAGAAAAGAAAACTTCTTTTATTTTTTCTTCACTGATATCTTCAAAAGGTCTTGTTTTTATAATTCTTCCTTCACTATCCCCTGTAGTGGTAGTCTCTCCCAACTTCATTGTTCCCAAGTATTCTTTATCCAGAGAGGAAAATTTCTGAAATAGTTTTGTATATCTTCCTACCAAAATAACCAATAAACCTTCAGCTAAAGGATCAAGAGTGCCGGCATGTCCTACTTTTCTAATTTTCAATTTCTTCCTTACTATTTCTACAATATCATGGCTTGTGTATCCGGAAGGTTTATTAACCAGAAGAATTCCCTCTTTTTTAACACTTAAATTTTCCATTGGTATATCTTTTAACAAAAGAAATTACTTTTTTCTCCACATTGTAAATATTATCCTCAATCGTTGTGCCACTGGCACGTTTATGCCCTCCTCCTCCGAAAAATTTAGCAATACGATTCACATCCACATAAGAACGAGAACGGAAATTAACCCGTATTTCATTTTTCCCTATTTTTTTAAAAAGAATAAATACCTCTGCATCTTTTAAAAATCTTAAAATAGAAAATATAATCTCTGTTAAATCATATTCTTTTTTAGGCCATCTTTTTATAACCGACCAGACTATCTTTCCTGAAGAATTAATCTTTAAATTATTTAAAATTTGACCAATAAACTTCAAATCCGAAATTTTACAGAAACTATGCACTTTCTCATAAATTTTATGAGGAAAGATTCTGTATTTCATCAATTCACTAATTATTTTATGAACTTGAGGGGTAGTATTGGCATAGGTAAAATTTCCTGAATCAGTAAAAATTCCTGTATAAAGAGCTATGGCTATCTTCCTATCTAAAATATTTAATCGTTTGCATAAATAGTAAATCATCTCTGCAGTAGAACTTGCCTTAGGTTCTACCCAGTTAACATCTCCAAAATAAGTATTACTGATATGATGATCAATATTAACAATAATTTTTGCTCTGCCTAAAAAATCCTTAACTTTCCCTGTCCTAGAAGAATCAGAACAGTCTAAAACTAAAGCTACATCAAATTTATCTTGCTCTTTTAAACTATTTTTAATTTTTTTTACTTGAGGAAGAAAAGAATAAGCCAAAGGGGTAGGATCATGGTTGAAAATAGTAGCTTGTTTTTTTAACTTTTTCAAAAGCAAAAACATGGCTATCTCTGAACCTAAAGCATCTCCTTCTAAATTTATATGTGCGGTAATTAAAAACTTTTTATTCTCTTTTATAATCTGAATTATCTTCTTTATCACCCATAACCTCCTCTATTTTTTTATAAATCTCCACACTGTATCTTATAGAATCATCAGGGAAAAATTTCAAAGAAGGAAGAATCTTTATCCGCATTCTTTTTCCCAAAAGTCGACGAAGGTAATTTTTCATCCGATTTAAAATCTTTAAAACTTTTTCTGTATCTTCCTCTTTAAGAACACTAAAATAAATATGTGCCTCTTTTAAATCAGATGTAGTTTTTACTTTAGTAATACTTACCAACTCCATACAAGGATCATCCACCTCTTTCTGAATTATCTGCATTATTTCTCTTTTTATCTGACTATTTACCTTCTCTAAACGACGACTCACTAAAGAATTCCTTTCTCGCACTCCATAATTTGGATATCATTACGCAACCTTAAAAATTCATCAATCTTTGATATTAACTCATCTACACATTGACGTGTATAATTTATGCATACAAAAGAAAGCTCTGCTATTTGCCATTTATCTACAGGTTTCTCAGCTACAGCAACATTAAATTTTCTTCTTACCTTCTCCTTAATTCCTAAAAGAATCCGCCTTTTTTCTTTGAGAGATAAACTCTCAGGAAGAAAAATATTAACTTTATAATATCCGATAAACATTTATTTTTTGAGGATTAATTATACATTAATTATCTTTTTTTATCAATCTTTTTAGCTCATCTAATTCTTCTTCTTTGGTTTTAAGACCGAGTTTAATTTTCTGATAAAGTAATTTTTCCAGATACTCTCCATATTTTTTAAAAGGTCTGATACCCAATCTTTTTAAATCCTCTCCTTTAGTAAGTAATTTTAAAGAAAAAAGTTCAGTAAAATATATCCGAATAGCTTTTCTTATTTTTCTGTCTTTAAAATAGGCATAATAAAAAACGACACTCTCACAACTCAATGGCTTAAAAATTTGATATATTTTTACTTTATCTAATTTCCCACTTTTTAATCTCTTAATTTTATTTCTATAATAAAAAGTTTGCTCCATTATCTTTCTTTCCATTTTTCTTAAACCAAAATTCTCAAAAAAATTAGGCAATGTAATATAAATTTTTAAAAGAGGCAGGCTGTTAAAAATACCCAAAAGATATACTATGGGAAT
>CAZBLX010000020.1:0-11891 GCA_964492865.1 uncultured Planctomycetia bacterium
TTTTTTCTTGGGGTTTTATAAATATCATGATATACTGTGGACCTGTTTTTAGAAGTGCTTCCTTAGGAACAATGTATGCATCTTTTAAATCAGCCAAAATAATATCTCCTCTTATAAACATTCCTGGTAAAAGCAATCCTTTTTTGTTGTCTATTTCTATTTTTAAAGTAAGAGTGCGGGAGATGCCTTTTATAGAAGGAAGGATATTTTTAACTATCCCAGAAAATTCTTCTTCAGGATACGCATCGGTTTTTATTTGTGCTTTTAGTCCCTTTTTAACTTTAGCAATATCTTTTTCTGTAATTCCTGCTTCTGCATAAACTTTATCTACTTTTAAAACAGTAAAAGCTTCATCTTGAGGAAAGGCGATTTCCCCTTTTTCTATCTTTTTCTCATCAATTACCCCATTAGAGGGACAGATAAGCTTTATTTTCTTTAAATCTTCCTGAGCCAATTGCCATTCACTTTCGGCAGCTTTCATTTTATATTTCTGTGCTTCCAATTTTAATCTTGCTTCTTCCAACTTATCTTTTAGAATTGCTCCTTTTTCATATAGCTTTTCTTTTAATTGATATTCTTTCTCCATAGAAAGATATGTATTTTTTTCAGCAATATATTTGTTTTTTGCATATTCTACTCTTAGAAGAAATTCGCTCTCATCTAATTCTGCCAAAATCTCACCCTTTTTTACTTTTTCACCCTCTTTTTTATACACCTTTTTCACTTTACCTTTTGTTTCAAATTTTAATTTTATCTTTTCAAATGGCTTGATAGTTCCTAAAATAGGAATAGTTTCTTTAAAATCTACTTTTTTTATTCGAAAAGCAATTACAGGAACAACTATTTCTTCAAGGGGTATTTTTTTCTTATTCTTTAGTTTTTTTATCTTTTCTACTCCTTTTTCCAAATCTTTCCTCTTCTCGAATTTTTCTTCTTTTCTAAATTTGTCTATAGCCTTTTCTTGGCAAAAACCTGCTAAATTATAAATGAGAAAAATTAAAAGCAACAATTTTAGAATTCTCATCTTTTCCTCCTGATTATTTACAATTTAATTATTAATTTTGCTTTAAATCCTGTTCCTTTATCTATAAGAACTATTCCCTGATACAACTTCAATTTTGCTCTGATGAGGAAAGTATAACTTTGAGCAAGTTTGATTTTATTATCAATAAGTTCGGAGAGATTTATTTCTCCTGCCTTGAAAAGTTCTTTATTTAACGCTAATTCCTGTTTTCTCAGTTTTACTTCCTTTTTATACATTTCTATTTCTCCTTTTCCTTCCAGATAAGTGGTATATCCTTCCTGTATCTCCCAGGCGATATCTTTTTTAATCTTTTCTAATTCATCATGAGCCTGACTTAGAGCTATTTTACTTTCCTTTACTTTTGAATAGTAATTAAGTCTATCTAAGAAAGTAGTCTTAAAAGAGAAACTATCTGTTTTAACTTTATTAGATACTTCAACAATTTCGGTAGGAATAGTTTTCTCATGAGTAAAAGATACTTCCTGGGAACTGCCTCCAAAAAGCCAGACAACTTTTGCTATAACATTCCAGGTAGTGGCAAGGTCTAAATCTTGCCATCCATAAGCCTCACCGGATTTCCCCCAGAAACTTTCCAGGAGTAACTTAGGTTTTTTTTCACTTTTTGCTATTTCCAATCCTAATTTTGTTGCCTCAATGCTTTTTTCCCATAAAGCAATTTCCGGCCTTTCTTTAAGGGCAATATTTATATAATCTTCTATTTTTTTATCTAAATCTATTTTTTCTTTAAGATGAACAAATTCTATTTTAGGAATTTCCTCACGGGGAGGAATTCCTAAAATCTTCTTAAGATGAGCAGAAGCCAGCAAATACCTGTTTTTCTGGGCTACTAATTCTGAAGATATTCTGTTTATGAGAGAGGAGATTTTAAGATATTCTATTTGTGTGATGAGATGTCCTTCTTTAAGAAGCTGAGCCAACTGGTAGTCTCTATCCACTTCCTTTTTAAGTTTTTCCCAAAGATTCAAAATCTCTTTTTCTGCGCATACTTGATAATAAGCTCTTAAGATTTCAAAAAGTAAGTCATTTCTTTCCTTTTCATAGCTTTTTTCTGCCACTTCTAAATTTAATTTTTCTCTCCGATAATTGTCGCTTCTTTGGTGAGAATCATAAAGAATATGTTCCAATTTTACCCCATAACTCTTACTTCTATACTTATCTGTGATCGCCTCTCCTTTATCTTCTTTGTATTCTATGCTTAAATAAGGAAAAAGTTCTCTCAAACTTTCTTTTATCTTGAGACGAGCCAGTTTTATCTGTCCTTCTCTTATCTTTAAAGGTTTGGAGTTCTGGGCACCGATTTGATAAAGTTTAAGAAGATAATCTTTATTTTTTAATAAGGTATAAATACTACTTTCTTCGATCCTTCTCTTTTTTATCTTCTCTTTACTTTCTTTTGCTTTTTTTATTTCCTTTTTACTTTTGGTTTCAACCTTACTTTCGCCTTTCGTCTCTTTTTTGACCTCTTTCTTAAGAAGAGAATAGTCAAATTTTATAGGTAAATAGTTAAATTCTATGGGCAAGACAATATCTAATGAAGCTTTTTTAGAGTTAGGAAAAGGATAAGGTTGAGCTGCTTGGATACTCCATATGATAGCCTTATCTAAGGAAGTAATGCCTGAAGATTGCAAAATCTCTGCTTTTTTCACCTTCCCCTTTTTAGAGATAGTGAATTTTATCTTAACTGTGCCTTTATACCCCTGTTTTTTAACTTCTTCAGGCAAAACAAGAAAAAATTTGATTTTTCTTAATATAAGAGAAAGATATTCTTTTTCAATAAAAGTGTTGGGAGAGGAGGAGAGAGAAAAGGCAAGAATGCATAAGGATAAAAAAAGATGCCGCCCTTTTCTCAAAAACCGTCTCATGCTCTTTTTAAAGTATAACCTAATATATTTCTGATGTCAAGGAGGATTTTTGAAACTGTTTGATACGGTTTCATAATAGAAGATATGTCCCATTTTCTACTTTATTGTATTCTTGCTTCAATTATGGATAGCGAGGCTAATTTTTGGATTTGATATAGGTTTAGATATTAAAGAAATTTTTATAAATTTTGCCATTTTGATATAGTTTGATACGGTTGGATAGGAGGTTGTAATAGAAAAATTACTCTATTAAACCGTTTTAGAAACGATTTTCTTAGTATTTAAATTTAAATATTTAAATTTTAATATTCTATCTGATTTCGTTTCATCCCCTTGATTTTTTTTAAAAAAATATGGTATATATTTTTTAACCAGCATAAAAGCCACGGAAATGGTAAAAAAAAGATGCCAAATTTGTGGAAGGGAGTTTATTCCTGATAAATACCATCCCTATCAAAAAGTATGTTCTAACCCCTCTTGTCAGCATCAAAGACAGCTTTTAAATCAAAAGAGATGGAGAGAAAAGAATCCTGATTACTTTAAATATAAGGAAAAAAAGACTGCATGGGAGAGGCAACGTGCCCAATATCTTAAAATGTGGAGAGAGGCACATAAAGAATATTTTAAAAAATATCGTAAGAAGAAATCTTTTAAGGGAAAACAAAAGTTGGGTATTTCTTCTTGACAAACAATAGAAAAAATTATATATTTTAAAGCTCTATTTAAATTGCTTCTTTGAAAGATTAAAGTATATAATAAATCTTAAGAACGATAAAGCCAAACCCATCGTAAGGTGGGGGCGGAAAGCCACGGGTCCTGAAAAATAGAGAATAAGGATAGCCGGGTTGCCGAAACTTAAGGCAACCCGGTTTTTTTATTTATCTTTATGAGTAATTTTAGAGAAAAAGTATGGGTAAAACTCCTTTCCTGTTTTATTGTAGGTATTTTTTTATTTTCTGAGTTTACCTGGACAAAAAATTTAGATTTTGCCAGTTTAGTTCTTTCCAATACTATTTTTTATCGAAAAATTGTTTCTCAGAAAATAGAGAAATCCTCCTTCCTTGAGAGAATATTAGAAGAACGTCAGAAAAAAGAGAATTTGCTTAACCGTTTAAGATTACTTCTTCTTCCTGAAGCCTCAGCTAAGGAGATAGAGGGATTTTATTCTTCTTATTACGGAGTTAAGATAGAATCTACTAATCCTTATGTTTTTACTCCTTTAAAGATTCAAAATGATACGGTTAATAGATTTGATGATACGGTTACTAAAGTTGTAAAGATTGATACGGTTGGGGAAAAAATAACAGTATCTAAGAATCCTACCTCTTCTAAGCAA
This sequence comes from uncultured Planctomycetia bacterium, assembly GCA_964492865.1. GTDB lineage: Bacteria > Omnitrophota > Gorgyraeia > Duberdicusellales > 4484-171 > CAZBLX01. Next base: position 4,244 of record CAZBLX010000020.1, read on the forward strand.
TCTATTGAGAATCCTTCCTCTTTAATAACTCGTCTTGCCGGTTTTCTCAATGATTGCTGGAAATTACTCCTTTCAATGGTAGGTTTAAATGTGAGTAACTCTGAGACAGAAAGAGACGGAACCGTATCTTTTCCAACTCTTACTCAAAAGATGGAAGAGAAAGGATATAGATTGTTTGAGCCGAAAAATAAGGCTTCTTTTAATATAAATATAAAAGAAGGAGATATATTGGTTATAGATGAAGGAAAGAAGAATGAAGAAGGAAAACCTATTCTTCACGTTATTAAAGTAACAGAAGTAAACGAGAAAAAGATTAAATATGAAGATGAGAGAGGAGGGAAAATTCGTCCTCAGGAAATATCTATAGAGGAATTAAAACCAAAAATAAAATATATGTATTCCCAGGAAGCACGAAAAGGATGGAGTGAGATTTCGGCTGTTTCTTCAGATATCTTTATAGGAGGAGTTCCTTCAGATAAAATTCCCACTGGCACTGCTTATAAACCGCAAGAAATTGAGGGAAAGGATAGTGGGTTTTCTTTATCTTCACAGGGAATTCCTGAAGGAATTAAAGGCAGTGATGATACAGTTAGTGATACGGTTAGTGATACAGTTTTGGAAATAGAGAATTCAAATTTAGGAATAGATACAGATACTTCTTCAGATGATAAGGTTACATTAAATAATGGTGATACCGTTTCACTTTCTCCATCTCAAAAGAATACCCTGCAGGAAGGTAAACCTCTTTTTGTTGCAAAGGGTAGAGATGGAGAGTATAGAATTGCTTATACTATTGGAGAATTAGAGAGTGAGACCAATTTGGAAGAAGTATTTATGTTATCTTCAGACAAAGAAAGCATTCAGCTTCCTCAATCCTATGTAGATATGGTCAAAAATAATAAGAAGATTATGGTTATCCAAAGTAAAGGTGAGATTTCTGTAAAGCAAATAGAGAAAGAAGGAAAATCTATACAAAAAGATGATAAGGTAATAGTTATTGACAAGGAAGCTAATCTTATACTCTCAGGTGAGGCTTTTCAAAAGATTTTAGGAGCCGGAGAAAAAGAGAGTGCTATATTGGAGATTACCCTTGATAAAGAGAAGAAAACTATTTCTGCAAAAACTACATCAGATTTAAAGGGAGGAGAAGATAAGATTTTTGTATTTATAAGTAATCAAGGAGAAGATACTAATTTTGAGAAAAAGAATATAATAGAAGGACTTTTCCGTGTTGGGTCAGAAGGGTTAAGAGAGTCACTGCTTAAAACAGGACCTCCATCAAAGATAGCCGAAGCTCAAAGTTCAAATGGCGAGAATTCAGTTTCACAATCCTCCCAGGAAAAAATTGTAGTTTTTGCTCTTCAGCCTTCCTCAGAAGAGGAAAAAGTTAAGGTATCAATTAAAAGAGAGGGTAAAACTCTCCTTTTGTCTTTTTCTAAAGGAAAAACTACCCTTCATATTAATATCCTTAATTCAGAAAAAGAGAATTCTGTCGAGAAAGACTCTCTCAACAAAGAAAAAGAGGATGATACTGTTAGAGTATCTACGAATGATACGGTTATTGAAGCTATTGATTTAGGTTTATCTCTCTCTAATAATCTTAATAATTCTTCAGGCTCCTCAGAAGCAGTTATTACCTTAACTAAAGAGAATGGCAAGACCAAGGCTATAGTAGAGAATCTTGAAGAAAATCAAGTTTTAGATGTTGCTTTAATTCTTCTTAATAAGAATGATGTAGTAGAAGCAAAATTGAAAACTCAGGATGGTGGAGTTGCTCTTACTTTCATCCGAAAAGAGAATAAAGGAGAAATTGCAGAAGCGGTTGATAATAAAGATGCGTTAACAGTAGTCATAGATGGTAATAAGTGGAGTATATCCTCAGAAAAGGTTAACAAACCTTCCACGGCTTTATCCACAGCTTTATCAGCTTTAGCAAAGAATGCTACAGAGGTGAAAGTAGAATTGGCAGAAGGATTTCAAATCACTTTAAGAAAGGAAAGCGGCGATACAATAGTAATAGATGCTGGCAATATTAAAGATTTAGCTACTTTAATTAATTTAACATCTTTGGTAGTTAAAGAATCCTCTCAATTAGATAATTTCGCAAAAGAACAGAAAAGTGAGAGGATTATAGTAAATGGATATGGGTTAAATGTAACTGCAGTATTTAGCCCAGCAGAGAAAGGAGAAGAAGGTTTTTATATTTTTGTAAATAGTAAGAGCAAGAATCAGACAATTATTAATAGTGATAACAATAAAGATATAATTTCTTCAAATAGTGGAGAGGTTTATTATATTTCCTTAGCAAGTATTTCTGATATACAACCTTCAGATAATCTGTGGTGGGTATTTAAAGAGAAAGACATTACAAAGGCTTCCTGGTTTAGAGAGCCACCTACAGGAATTCCTAAAAATAATGCGTCTTTAATGCCCGTGGCTTTTCTTACTCTGACTTCTAAAAACTCTTCACAGGCTTCTATTTTTGGTAAATCAAAAGAATCTTCTGGAAAAGTGTCTGATAAAGTTGTTGATGTTCCTGCCTCAGCCACGGAGTTTAATATAGAAAGGTTAGTAAATAATATCCAGGAACAAAATTACTTAGTCTGGATAGTTAGAGGTCCTCCTTCTATAGAGTTTTTGGTTGGGTCTTTTTCTCCTGTATCCCGCCTTATTGATTCCATCATCAAAAATCCTTTCTCTATTTATAATTCTGCAGTTGATTTTGTTAAGAAAAATGTAGTTATTCCTGAAGATAAAAATCCAGTTATCCCTCAATTAAATAATTTAAAAGGACCTAATCCAACTAAAGCAGGTGAGGCTATGGGGATTGCAACTAATGATATTCCTCATGCTATTTATGATGCAATTTGTAATTTTGGTGATAGTGTAGGAAAAACTGCTTATTCTATTCTTTCTTCTTTATGGGACATCCTTTCCTCTTTATGGAGAGGAAAAGAAGAGAGCTCTTCATCTCAGCAAATTACACCTCAATTTGTAAACGAAATCCTCAATATAAATCCTCAAAAGATTGGCAGAATAGAAGAAGCTCCTGATATAATTACTTATCATGATAAAGAGACTGATTTGATTAGATATGAGGTGGATAAAAAGAGAGGGATGGCAACTGAATATGAAATTTTTACTACTAAAGAGGGAGAGAAAATAAATCTTCCTGTTGCTGATTACAATCTTAGAGAAAGGGAGGTTAATGGTAGAGTTTATAAAGTAGGAGAAAGAATAGGAGAATATAAATATTCTTCCGATAATGAGGAAGGAATTCCTGTTCTTGTTTATTCAAAGACCACCACCTTTTATCAGGCAGGAAAGTCTTTAGCCGATGATATTTTGGAGGAGTTAAGAAATGATAAGGTTGATCCTTCCATCATAGAAACAGTTAAAGAGGACTTAGCTCAAAGAGATTTTGATTCTGCTACAGAATTGGTAGTGACTCAAGAGAAGAATTATATAGTTGTAGGAGGACAAAGTTATCTTAAAGATGCAAAGATTACAATTGAAGGGAAGGATGCTGAAGGTAATCGGATACATCTTACGCAAAGTTATACGACTTTTAATTGGGATATAGAGAGGACAACGATAAGTGAATTAGCAAAGAGTAAAGGAGTGGATATCAGTAAATTTGAGAAGTTAAATCCTGAAGAAAAAATAGAGAGAGTTAATAGTTACAATTACAAACTGACTATGGAAAATTTAGATGGTTCAACTTTAATTTATGAAGGAAGTGTGAATAATGAATATAGAGACATTATTTCTTCAACAAAAATTTCTATAAAATTAGCTCCCGTAAAGACATCTGATACAGGAGAAATCACTCAGAGAGATTTTCAAGGAAATGAATATAAGTTTAGCTATACTGCTACAACAGAGTATTTTAAGGATGGTTATAAAACTACAAAGGAAATTATATCTATAGATGGCAAGAAACCTACAAAGTATAAAGTTATCAGCGAATATGTTAAAGCAGATTCGGAAGGGAAAGTTTCCTCACAGTATTATCCTCTTACCGCTGAATATCTAAAAATAGTGGGAGACGAAATTACCAAAGGTGATATAGTTGCAACCACAAAAGTTGAGGGAATAGATTCAGAAGGAGTTAATGTTAACAAAACTGTTATTCAGATTCAGGCCGATAGAGAAGAAGGAGAAGATTTGGATAATGATGGAGAGCCGGAATTGGCAAGTTATACTTCAAAGATATTTGTTTTGAATGGAGAAAATGAAATAGTAGATTCTAAGACAGTTAAGAGAGAAAATATCAAATATAAATTGATAGGAGGGAAAGCTCTAATAGCAGGTTATAAAGAGACAATAATTCAATCTCGGGAAGTAGAGGCTATAGTTTATGAAGATAAAGAAGGAGAGAAGATATTTAAGATGAATTTAGACAATACCGAAGTTTATATTGATAAAAAGAAGGATAGAGTTATATTTGTTGATTCTCAAGGCAAAATAAGTGGTTTAATAGAGAAAGGAGAAAAGATAACTGATGAGGATATCCTTTCTTCTTTAGATCTTGAAAATTTATTAAAAGAATATAAAGAGACAGGAAAGACTACTCTCACATTGGAGGAGACAATTCAATTAGATGTTTCCGCAATTAATTATAATGGAGAGGGAATCCCTATTTCTCAAAATACAGTAAGCTTAAAGACTATATTTGTTAAGAATCAGGACGATGAAGAATTATTCACTTTGACTACCCCTTCTGTAGAGATTAAGACTTCAGATATTACTCAGAATTTAAGAGGTCAAAGATGGGGTTATAAAGAAATTACTCAAGTTATGAATGAAGACTCAAGAGCTCCTCCAGAAGCAAAACTTGTTTATGGAATCTCTTATGATGTCTTAGACAGAGAAATCTCTTCCTCAACAGAAACCATCACCCCCCAAAATTATCAAACCATATCCCGCCAGATTAAAGGTTACGATTCTCTAAATAATCCTAAAGAGGTTACTTTTAAAATAAAAGATTTAAATTCTGATGTTGAATATACAAAAACACAAATTTTTGAAAATGGAAATCTAAAAAACGAAACAACAATTCAAAAAGTAGATAATAAGGAGATTTCCTCAACAAAGAATAATTTTCAAGAATTTTTTGGATTGGTTTTAGGTTATGAGGTAATAGATGAAGTTAATGGGAATTACTCTCAAAGAAGAGAGTTTATAATTTATAATAAAGAAGGTGTTAGTTTGGCTTCTGTTTCTCAAAAAGGAGATTATTTGACTATTCAGAAAGAAGGAAATTTAGTTATTTTAAAGAGAAAAGGAGATGATTGGCAGAAGTTAGCTGAGACAGAAAGACTCAGAATAGAGGAAGGAGAAGTTTTAGTTACAAGAAACTATGAGCAAAAAATTACTGAAGTTGTTGTTTTGGACAGCAACAATCAGTTTGTGGGTTCGGTAAGTTTTAATTCTATCCAGGCTGATAAAGAAAAAGAGATTGCAAGAAAGATTTTTGAGGCAACAAATGAAAGAAAAATTGTTGAATTTCCAGAAGAAACTCTTCCTCAAGAATTAATCATCCAGACTGTTCAGCCTATAGATATTAATAGTATAGCTCAACTTGAAGATATGGATAGTATATCCGATGTTTTGATAGTCAAAGACTACAATAGAGATACAATTTATGCCTCTGCGAAGACAGAGATAGAAGGTATAGGAGAGTCAAGAATAAGCATTCCTGTATCTTATAATGAAGAAAAAAATGTCTACAACTTCTTAATAGAAAAAGGAGTAGTTCTTCCAACTTCAACACAAGGTGTGTTAAAACATCAGGATGAGCAAAGAAATGTAAATGTAGAGGTAACATTTGAGGCGATATATGAGGGTGATTCTTTCAAATTAAAACCAGACTCTGAGTTTTGGGCTTTCTATAAGAAAGAAGGAATAGATTTTGGTATTAAAGTGGTGCCAAAAGATGGTTATTTTGTTCCTTATTTAAAAGATTCTCAACTATCTCCTCAAGAAGCTGCAGATAATCTTGCTGATGCATTTTATCTCTCCTTGCCAGATTATATTTCCTGGAAGATAACAGCACGTCTTCTTCCTGATGATGAACCCACTCAATTAGAAATGGTTGCTTCTCATCAGGATTCAAAAGTAAAAATTGCCCTTTCTCCAAATAAGGATTTATCTCTTAGTCAGATAGAGGCAGAGATTATAAATAAATTTGAAAAATTTTCTGCTTGCTCTTCCGAAGATGAAGTTATAAGTCGCTTTTCTTCTCTGGCTGATGAGAAATTTGCTCTTTCTTTATTAGAATTTCCTGGGTTTGATGAAGAAGGAATTGAGAGCAAAGTTGAAGTTCGTTATACTTCTAAAGAAGACTGGTATGCTATTAAGAAAACAGAAAAAGAAATAGAGCCAGATTTTGATAAAGGTATTCTTCCCGGAATAGAAATAACAACCAAACAGTGGAATAAAGAAGGCATAATAAAAGAGGAATCAGTAATTTATGAGGGAGAGATTATAGGAGAGCAAAGTGTAGAGGGAGGAAAGATAAGACTGGTAAGAATAAATTATCCAGAGAAAATTACATACGCAGTTTATTTTGATAATCAACTTAGGGAAACTTATTCTAATTCAGATAATACTCATATTCAGGTAGAGTTAATAAAAGGTGAAGAAGGCAAAGTAGAAGTGAGGTTGCGTGAGATAGAGTTGGAAGAAGGAGAATTTGTAAAAGATGGGATGATATGGAAAGAAAGTAGCCTCTCTTCTGCTCCTACGAATTGTCAAACTATTTCTTCTCCAAGTCCTGAGTATAAAGGTGAAGAAGATTTAGGAATGCCTTCTATTGAGTTAAAAACGCCTTATATTGAGTATAGAGATAAAGTAGATTCAAGAGTTATAAAAGAAGCAATTATAGAGATAAACATAGTAGAAGAAATAGTGGAAGGAAGAGTAGAAAGAAGAGCAGAACTTAAAGTTGTCTCTGTAAGAGGAGAAAACGGAAAGCAGAAATTTGTTCAAATAGGAGATACAGTATTCACTACTGAAGAAGATATTTACAAATACCCTGAATTTCATCATCAAGAAGGCTTACTACAGAGACTTTTTGGCTGGACAGGAGAAAACCTTTTAAGTGCTCCCTCAACCCCTGGTTATTTGTCTGTGGTAAAGGTCACTAATGGAAAAGATACAGCAGTAATCTTCAGACCATCTCAAGAAAGTGAAATAGAGGAGCAGATGCGCATCTTTAGGATTTTAAAGAGAGAAGACCCTGTAAAAGCAGCAATACTTGCTGATTTTCTTATAAAAAGTTCTTTCTGGATATTGCAGGATAAAAAATATTTGGAGGAGTTGGAAAGTTATAGAAATACTCCTGAGTATGAATTGGCAATCCAGACACGGGAGTATCAGATGCTGTATTCTTCAATGGAAAAAGCTGCCTCTGCTACCAAATTTAGAAAGACTATATTTTTTATTTATCCTCTCTGGCGTATTTCAAATGGGGAGGATAGCTGGCAAGATTGGGAAGATTTTGTAAATAGAATTCCTTTACCATCCGAAAAAGATTTTGATATAAATAGAATTTCTTTATCATCAGAAGAGTTAGGAATTGTTTATCATCCTCAGGAGCAAGGTTACACAGTTTTAGATGTAGGTTTTGATGTAATTACCGCTG
>CAZBLX010000021.1:0-11626 GCA_964492865.1 uncultured Planctomycetia bacterium
GGAGGAGGTATTGTTTTTGGTCCTAAACCAAGAGATTATTCTAAAAAACTTCCTCAAAGGATGAAAAATTTAGCTTTGAAAAGTGCTCTTAATGCAAAGCTTAAAGATGATCAGATTATGATAATTGAAGATATAAAAATAGATAAGCCGAAGACAAAAGAGGTTGTATCTATTTTGAAAAACTTGAGCTTAAATGGTGAAAGGATAAAAATTGTTATAGATAAAGAGGATAGAAATTTAAAATTGGCTGTGCGTAATTTAGAAAAAGTTGAATTGGAGAAAGCTCAAACCCTTACTACTTATACTGCTTTAGATTGCAAAAAGTTAATTATTACAAAAGATAGTCTAAAAAAATTAGAAGAAAGAATTAAGAAATGGATAAAGTAGGTCGTATTTATGAAGTTATAAAGTCACCTTTGATTACGGAGAAAGCGACCAAATTGGCTAAGTTTAATCAATATGTATTTTGGGTAGATAGACGAGCAAACAAAATTGAAATAAAAAAAGCGATTGAGGAAATTTATAATGTTAAAGTGGAAAAAGTGCGCACGATAAATATGAAAGGCAAAACAAAAAGAATTCGCTGGGGGCAAGAGGGGAAGACTTCTTCTTGGAAGAAAGCGATTGTAACTTTAAAGGAAGGTTATCAAATAAAGGTAGCCTGAGATGGGTTTAAAAAAGTTTAAACCAGTAACACCAAGCTTGCGGTTTCGGGTAATTAGTGATTTTAAAGAGATTACTAAAGAGGAGCCAGAAAAAAAACTAACTGTTGCTTTAAAAAAGACAGGAGGAAGAAATAACACCGGAAGAATTACAGTAAGAAGAAGAGGCGGAGGGCATAAACGCAGATATCGTATCATAGATTTTAAACGAGATAAGTTTGATGTTGAAGGAGAAGTGATTGCTATTGAATATGATCCTAATCGCAGCGCAAGAATCGCGTTGGTTGAGTATCCGGATAAGGAAAGAAGATATATTATCTGGCCTCATGGGTTAAATGTAGGAGATAAAGTAATCAGCAGCAGTGATTCTCAGGTAGATATAAAACCGGGAAATGCTATGAAATTAAAATATATTCCCTTAGGGACGATTATTCACAATTTAGAGTTAGAGCCAGGAAAAGGAGCCAAAATCGCAAGGAGTGCGGGAAGTTGGGCTCAGCTTATGGCAAAAGAGAAGGGATTTGCTCAACTGAGACTGCCTTCCGGAGAGATAAGACTTTTGAGTTTGGAGTGTCGTGCAACTATTGGACAGGTAGGAAATATTGAGCATTCATCTCAAATGAGTGGAAAAGCAGGTAGAACCCGCTGGTTAGGCAGACGTCCTCGTGTTCGGGGAGTAGCAATGAATCCTGTTGATCATCCTCATGGGGGAGGAGAAGGAAAAGCTGGACAAGGCAATCCTCATCCGGTTACTCCCTGGGGAAAGCCTACAAAAGGAGGAAAGACAAGAAAACCAAATAAGATGAGTGATAAATATATAATTAAAAGAAGACCTCCAAAGAAGAAAAAGTAGGAGGAATATGGGAAGATCAATAAAAAAAGGACCTTTTGTTGATCCGAAATTATTAAAAAAAGTAAGAAAAGCAAAGGAGACTGGAGACAGAAAACCTATAAAGACTTGGTCACGGGCAAGTATGATTACTCCTGAGTTTGTAGGTTTAACTATTGCTGTTCATGATGGAAGGAAACACGTTCCTGTATTTATTACTGAAGCAATGGTAGGACATCGGCTTGGTGAATTTGCTCCTACAAGAACTTTTCGTCAACATGGTGGAATTAAGGCTAAAAAGGCTTTGCAGAAAAAATAATATTATTATGGTGGCAAAAGCAATTTTAAGATATGCACGTATTTCTCCTAAGAAGATGAGATTGATTACGTCTTTGATAAAGGGGAAAAAAGTGCTGGAGGCAGAGGCAATTTTAAAGTCTTTAAATAAAAAAGGAGCCAGAATTTTGGAAAAATTATTAAAAAGCGCAATTGCTAATGCTAAAAATAAAGGATTTATAGAATCAAAATTATTTATCTCTAAGTTAATCGTTAATCAAGGACCAATGCTTAAACGCTACCGGGCAGCCAGTTTTGGCAGAGCAGTAATGGTAAGACGAAGGACTTCTCATATTTTAATTGAACTGGATACTCCAGAAAGAATTGTTGAAGGAGTAAAGATAAAGTAAAGTTATGGGGCAAAAGGTTCATCCTTATATTTTAAGAATTGGTTTTGGAAAAGATTGGTTATCAAAGTGGTTTACAACAAGAAAGAGAGAGTTTGCTCAGTTTTTAGATGAGGACAGAAGAATAAGAGAGTTGATTAAAAAAGCTTATCCTTTTGGTTCAATTGCCAGTATACTTATAGAAAGGGTTTCGCAGAATTTGATAAGAATAAGAATAAGAACTTCTCGTCCGGGAGTAATTATTGGACGTCGAGGTCAGGATATTGAGAGATTAAAACAGGAAATAGCTGAGTTTACTCAAAAAGAAGTAATTATTGATGTAGAAGAGATTGAAAATCCTTATTTAGAAGCACAATTAGTTTCAGAAATTATTGCTTTTCAGATAACTAAAAGGGTAAATTTTCGCCGGGCAATGAAAAGAGCAATTCAGCAGGCAGTTAATTTGGGATGCGAAGGAATAAAGATAAGATGTTCAGGGAGACTCGGAGGAGTTGAAATTGCTCGCAGTGAAGTTTATAAATACGGAAAAATTCCTTTGCAGACTTTTCGTTGTGATATTGATTATGGGTTTTCTATAGCTAAAACTACTTATGGGACAATTGGAGTGAAGGTATGGATTTATAAGGGAGAGAAGAATTTAGGAGCATATTTAAAAAAGGAAGAGGAGGCTAAATAATGCTTTTGCCCAGAAGAGTAAAATATAGAAAAGCACAAAGAGGAACAAGAAAAGGAATAAGAGATTCCTTTGTTGCTTTCGGAGAATATGGTCTTAAAGCATTGGAATCGGGTTGGCTTAAGAATACTCAGATTGAGGCAGCAAGAGTGATTTTAGCAAGAAGATTACGCCGTGGAGGGAAACTCTGGATTCGTGTTTTTCCTGATAAGCCTGTAACTAAAAAACCTCAAGAGTCAAGAATGGGAAAAGGAAAAGGTGAAGTTGAAGGATGGGTAGCGGTGGTGAGAAGAGGTATGATTTTATTTGAGTTAGGAGGAGTGCCTGAAGATTTTGCTCGGGAAAGCTTTCGCCTTGTTGCTTATAAACTTCCTTTTAAAACAAGATTTGTAACAAGAGTAAAATGAAAGCAAGGGATTTACGTGCTTTATCAGGTGAAGAATTGGAGAATAAATTGAGAGAATTAAGAAAACAACTTATGGAGTTAAATTTTCAAAGAAAGACAGCAAAAGTTGAAAAGCCTCATCTTTTTAAACAGATAAAAAAGGACATTGCTCGTATATTGACTATTTTAAATGAAAGGCGCAAAAATGCTTAAGATTAAGACAAGAAAAAAGATTTTGGAAGGAGTGGTGGTTTCGGATAAGATGCAGAAAACTATAGTTGTAAAAGTGGAAAGAAAATTCCCCCATCCTCTTTATAAGAAGCCGGTAAAAAAAATAAAAAAATATAAGGTGCATGACCCTGAGGAAAAGGCTCGTGTTGGGGATAGAGTAAGAATTATTGAGTCAAGGCCTTATTCAAAAGAAAAAAGATTCTTACTTTTAGAGGTGATAAAATGATTTATTTACGCACCTGGTTAGATGTGGCAGATAATTCAGGAGCAAAAAAAGTTTCCTGTATTGGAGTGATTGGGAAAAAAAATAAGAAATATGCAGAAATTGGAGATGTGATAACTGCCTCAGTTAAAGAAGCAATACCTAACGGTCCTATAAAAAAAGGAGAAGTTGTAAGAGCAGTGGTTGTGCGGACTCATGCTTCTATAAAAAGAAATGATGGGATGTGTGTAAAGTTTGATAGTAATGCCTGTGTAATTATTGATAAACAGGGTAATCCTCGGGGAACACGTGTATTTGGTCCGGTAGCAAGAGAATTAAGAGAAAGGTTTTCTAAAATTCTTTCTTTAGCTCCGGAGGTAATTTAAGAGATGAGTTTAAGAATTAAAAGAGGAGATAAAGTAGTAATTTTGGCAGGAAAAGATAGAGGTAAAACAGGAAAGGTTTTACGTGTTTTTCCCCAAAAGATGCGTGCGATTGTGGAGGGAGTTAACTTGGTTAAAAAGCACTTAAGGAGACGTTCAGAAAACGAGCCTGGAGGAATAAAAGAAATACCCGCTCCTATTCATCTTTCTAATTTAGCTTTATTTTGTCCTTATTGCAATCGGGGAGTTCGCTTTGGAGTAAAAATTTTGGAGGATAAAACAAAAATAAGAATTTGTAAAAGATGCAAGAGACAAATTTGAAAGAAAAATATATTCCACGATTACTTAAGCTTTATCGGGAAGAGATAGTTCCCAAGATGATGGAGAAATTTTCTTATAAAAATAAAATGGCTGTTCCTCGCTTAGTTAAAATTGTAGTAAGTATGGGTATTGGGGAGGCTACTTCCAATCCTTCTTTGGTAGAGAAACATGCTCAAGAATTAGCTTTAATTACCGGGCAAAAACCAAAAATTACCCGTGCACGGAAAGCGGTTTCTAATTTTAGACTGAAAAAAGGTATGCCTATAGGTTGTTGTGTTACATTAAGAAGGTATAGAATGTATGAGTTTTTAGATCGATTAATTGTTACTGCTATTCCTCGTATCAAGGATTTTCGTGGTTTATCTTTGAATTCTTTTGATGGCAGAGGAAATTATTCTTTTGGGGTTTCTGAACAAATAATTTTTCCTGAAGTGAATTTGGATAAAGTGGATAGGACTCAAGGAATGAATATTACAATTTGTACTTCTGCTAAAACAGATGAGGAAGCTTTCTGGTTGCTTAAATTTTTTGGATTTCCTTTTAAGCAATAGGAGTAATTATGGCAAGAAAAGCAAAAATTGAGAAATGGAAAAGAGAAAAGGTTAAGCCTAAGTATAAAACAAGATATAGAAATCGCTGTCGTATTTGTGGAAGACCTCGTGGATACATTAGGGATTTTGAATTATGTAGAATTTGCTTTCGAGAATTAGCCTGGCAAGGACTTATTCCGGGGGTAAAGAAGGCAAGTTGGTAAAATGAGTAGAACAGATTTAATTGCTGATGCCTTTACAATAATTCGTAATGCGACGAGAGCAAAAAAGGAAGAGGCTCTAATTCCTTATTCAAAATTGCTTGTAAAGATAATGGAAATTTTAAAAAGAGAGGGTTATATAGAGAATTTTAAGGAACTTGATATACCAGGTCGCTTTAAAATGATTAAAGTATATCTGAAATACGAAGGTAAAAAAAGTGTGATTAATGATATTCAAAGAGTTTCTAAACCAGGTAGAAGGATTTATGTAGAGAAAAAAAATATTCCTCACATTTTGCAAGGGTATGGAATAGCAATAATTTCTACATCTTCTGGTATACTTACAGATAAAGAAGCACGCAAATTAGGAGTAGGAGGAGAATATATAGGCTACGTTTGGTAAAATGTCGCGTATAGGAAGAAAACCAATTCCTATTTTGGAGAAAGTAAAAGTAGAGGTTAAAGATGGGGTTGTTTATGTTGAAGGACCTAAAGGTAAACTTTCTTTAAAATTAGATCCTCTTATAAATGTAAAGGTAGAGGATAATAAAATTGTGGTAGAAAGAAAAAATGATTCTAAAAGAGCAAAAAGTATGCACGGAACTACGCGCGCTTTAATTAATAATATGGTAACGGGAGTAAAAGAAGGTTTTAAGAAAGGTTTAGAGATTGTGGGAACCGGATACAAAGCCCAGCTTAAAGGGAATACCTTAGTGCTTCAGTTGGGATTTTCGCATCCTGTAGAGGTAAATATTCCGGAAGATTTAAAAGTAACTGTAGAAGGTCAGAATAAAATTTTTGTTGAAGGGGTAGATAAGCAACGTGTAGGTCAATTTGCCGCCAGTATTCGTGCTATCTTTCCTCCAGAGCCTTATAAAGGAAAAGGAATAAGATATATTGGAGAAGAAGTAAGAAAGAAATTAGGAAAAGCGATGGCGAAATGAAATTAGAGGGAAGATTACGTCGACATAAAAGGATTACTAAAAAGATGAAAGGAACAAAAATACGCCCTCGCTTAGTTGTTTTTCGTAGCAAAAAACATATTTATGCACAACTGGTAAATGATGAAGAACAAAGAGTAATTACTGGATGCTCTACACTTTCTCCAGAATTTAAAAAACTGAATATGAAAAGCACAAATAAAGAGGCTGCATATGAAGTAGGAAAATTAATCGCTAAAAAAGCCCTTAGTTTAGGAATAGAGAAAGTATGTTTTGATCGTGCCGGATATAAATATCACGGAAGGGTTAAAGCTTTAGCTGAAGGAGCACGTAAGGAGGGATTGAAGTTTTAGCTATGCAGGAAGATGCTATTTTAGAGGAAAAAGAGACGCAGGAAGAAGCTTTTATCGAAAGAGTAGTTTTTATAAATCGTGTTACAAAAGTTACCAAAGGAGGAAAGAACTTGGCTTTTTCTGCTTTAGTTATTGTGGGAAATCAGAAAGGTAAGGTTGGTTTTGCTCTGGGTAAAGCAAGAGAGGTGGCAGATGCAATAAGAAAAGGAATAAAGAAAGCACGAAAAGAGTTGGTGGATGTGAAACTTAAAGGAACAACAATTCCTCACGAAGTAAAAGGAAAATTTGGTGCGGTGGAAGTTCTTCTTAAACCTGCATCTCAAGGAACAGGAGTAATTGCTGGAGCGACAATTAGAGCGATTTGTGAGTGTGTAGGGATAAGGGACATTTTGACTAAAATTCTGAAAAAATCTACAAATCCTATAAATGTTACGAGAGCAGTTTTTGATGCTTTTTCTAAATTGAAAGGGTAATTATGGAGTTATTTCAACTGAAGAAAGTAAAAGCAAAAAAACCTAAACGTGTAGGAAGAGGTCCAGGTTCTGGACATGGAAAAACTTCCTGTCGTGGACATAAAGGAACCGGACAAAGAAAAGGAAGAATGTATTATGTAGGATTTTTAGGGGGTAATGTTCCTTATTTAAGAAAGATTCCCAAAAGAGGTTTTAATCCTCCAAAAAGAAAAGAATATCAGATTGTTAATCTTAAAGATATTGTGAAGAAATTGGCTCAGGAAAAAGAGATAACCCCTCGAAAACTTAAAGAAGTAAATTTAATTAAAGACGAGAATAAACCTGTTAAAATTTTAGCAGAAGTTGAGGGAAAAATACCTCCTTTTTTTGTTAAAGCACATAAATTTTCAAAAAAGGCAGAAGAGTTAATTAAAGAAGCGGGAGGAAATATAGAATGCTTAAAAATTTAGCTAATATATTTCGTGTAGAAGAACTGAGAAAAAAGATTATTATTACTTTAGCGCTTTTAGCTGTATTTAGACTGGGTTGCTTTATTCCTACCCCAGGGATTGATACTCAAGCTTTGTCTAATTTCTTTGAAAATTTAGCGAAAACTCAGGGGGCAACTCTTTTAGGGTTAATTAATATTTTTACTGGAGGAGCTTTACGCCGCCTGAGTATATTTGCTTTAGGAATTATGCCGTATATATCTGCCTCAATCATAATGCAACTGCTTACCGGAGTTATTCCTGCTCTGGAGAAAATAGCTCAGGAAGGAAGAGCAGGTTATGAAAGGATTAACCAATATACCCGTTATTTGACTGTTTTAATCTGTCTTATTCAAGGATTTATGCTTGCTTTATGGCTTGAAAATCCACGAAATTTTAGAGGAACTGTTATTGTAGCCAATCCAGGTTTATTTTTCCGTTTTATGACTGTTTTAACACTGACAGCAGGAACAATTTTTCTTATGTGGTTGGGAGAACAAATTCAGGAGAGAGGAATAGGAAATGGTATATCTTTAATTATTACTACCAGTATAATTTCACGAATTCCAGCTGCTTTACAGCAACTGTGGCTCTTATATTCCCCTTTTGACCCTGCTAAACGCCAGATAAGCACTCCGGTTTTGCTTCTTTTAATCCTTCTATGGATTGCAGTTGTGATTGGGGTAGTTTTATTTACGCAGGCGCAGAGAAGAGTCCCTGTGCAATACGGAAGAAGAATTATTGGAAGAAGGATTTATCAAGGGCAATCTACTTATCTTCCTATAAGAGTAGATATGGCAGGAGTTATAGCAATTATTTTTGCTCAAAGTATAATGTTTTTTCCGGCAACAATAGCTACTTTTTTCCCTCGCACATCAGGTATAGCTATGTTTTTTCAAAGAATTTTTGGGCAGAGAGGACTATGGTATAACTTGGTTTACGTAGGTTTAGTTATCTTTTTTATGTATTTTTATACAGCAATAGTATTTAATCCTACTCAAATCGCTAATAATTTAAAAAAATATGGAGGATTTATTCCCGGAATTCGACCAGGAAAGACTACTTCTGATTATTTAGATTATGTAGCTACAAGGATTGTTTTTGTGGGAGCTTTATATGTAGCTGCTATTGCGATTTTACCTTCATTAATAATGAGACTATTTAGGATACCTTCTTATGCAATTGCTTCTTTTTTTGGAGGAACTACTCTTCTAATTATGGTAGGAGTGCTTTTGGATACTATGCGTCAGATTGAGGGACATCTTTTATTGCAGCATTATGAAGGATTTATTAGAGGAAGAAGACTTAAAGCAAGAAGATGAATATAGTTTTGTTGGGTGCACCTGGTTCTGGTAAAGGCACACAGGCAGAGAAATTAAGTAGTTATTTTAAGATAAAAAAAATTGTATTGGGAGATATTCTACGTCAGGAGGTAAAAAGTGAAAGTTTCTTGGGGAGAAAAGCGAAAGAATATATGGAGAAAGGCCTTCTTGTTCCTGATGAGATTGTGGATGAGGTGGTGAAAAAATATATTGATAGTGATGGTTTTGTGCTTGATGGGTATCCTCGCAATTTGCATCAGGCAGAAAGTTTGGATAGAATTTTGAAAGAAAAAGGAGTATCTTTAAATAAAGTATTTTATCTTGATGTAGATAAAGAGGTGATTATTGAAAGACTCTCTGGAAGAAGAATTTGTAAAGACTGTGGAGCAATATTTCATATAAAGAACGAGCCTCCAAAAAAAGAAGGAGTTTGTGATTTTTGCGGAGGAGTTCTTTATCAGAGAGAAGATGATAAACCAGAGGTTATTGAAAAGCGTTGGGAAGTTTTTAAAAAAGAAGTAGAAGTTATTGTTGATTATTATAAAAAACAAGATAAAATAATTTTTCTTGATGCTAATAAAGATAAGGAAGAAGTATTTAAGTCTCTTTTAGAAAACTTGAAAAATTAGATGGAAAGTATATTAACAGAAGAAGAGATTAAGGTAATGAGAAGAATAGGGAAAATAGCAGGAAAAATTATGCGGAGCCTGAAAAGATTCATAAAAGCAGGGATTTCCACAAAAGATATAGAATTGTTTTTTAAAGATGCTTTGAAAAAATATCCTGGATTAGAGCCTGCTTTTTTAGGGTATAATGGCTATCCGGCTTGTTTATGTGTATCTTTAAATGAAGAGATTATTCATGGGATACCTAAAGAAGAAAGAAAAATTAAAGATGGGGATCTGGTGAGTGTAGATTTAGGGATAAAATTTAAAAATCTTTTTGTAGATACTGCTTATACATACGCGGTAGGCAAAATAAATTCTTTGGCAAAAAAATTGATAAAAGTAGGAAAGAAAGCTTTAGCTGAGGCAATTAAAAAAGCACGTGTAGGTTTTTATACTGGAGATATTGGAGAAACAATTGAAGAAATTGCAAAAAAGGCTGGTTTTTCTGTAATAAAAAGTTTTGTTGGGCATGGGATAGGGCATAAACTTCACTGTTCTCCTGAAGTTCCCAATTTCGGAAAAAAGGGAGAAGGAACAATGCTTTGCGAAGGCATGGTGATTGCAATTGAGCCTATGATTTCTGCAGGAGAAGCAGATGTAGAAATTGCTCAGGATAGATGGACAGCAAGGACAAAAGATGGTTCCTTAAGCTGTCATTTTGAACACACAGTAGCAATAACTAAAAGAGGTCCGATAATTATTACTGCTTAAAATGGCAAAAGAAGAATTAATTGAAACAGAAGGAGAAGTGATTGAAGCACTTCCTAATGCGATGTTTAGAGTAAAATTAGACTCAGGACAGGTGGTTCTTGCTCATGTAAGTGGTAAGATGCGTATGCATTTTATTAAGATAGTTCCTGGAGACAGAGTAAAGGTGGAGCTATCTCCCTATGATTTAACAAGAGGAAGAATTACTTATCGGTTTTAAGATGAAAGTAAAAGCTTCGGTAAAAAAGATTTGTGATAAGTGTAAAATAATAAAAAGAAAAGGGGTAATTAGGGTAATTTGTAAAAACCCCAAACATAAACAGAGGCAAGGTTAGTTATGCCAAGAATTTTAGGAGTAGATATTCCCAAAAACAAAAAAATTAGATTTTCTTTACGCTATATTTATGGGATTGGTCCTACAAGAGCAGATGAGATATTAAAAAATACTGGTATAAATCCGGACAAAAGAGCTCATGAGCTTTCCGATGAGGAGGTTTCAAAAATTGCTTCATATATTCAATCTCATTATAAAGTAGAGGGAGAATTAAGGCGAGAGGTAGCTCAGAATATAAGAAGATTAATTGATATTGGATGTTATCGGGGGATAAGACACAAAAAAGGGCTTCCGGTGAGAGGGCAGCGCACGCGTTGTAATGCACGAACAAGAAAGGGGCCTCGTCCACGAGTAGGAGGAATCAAGAGAAAGGAGAAATAAATGGCAAAGAAAAGAAGAAGAGAGAGAAAAAAGAAGATTAAAGTTACTTCTCCTTTAGGAATAGCACATATAAAAGCTACCTTTAACAATACTATAATTACTATTACCGATACTGAAGGAAATACTTTAGCCTGGGCATCAGGAGGAACAGTTGGATTTAAAGGAACAAAAAAATCCACTCCGTATGTAGCACAACTGGCCGCATTAGATGTAGCTAAAAGAGTAAAAGAGGCAGGTTTAACTCAGGTTGAAGTCTTAGTTAAAGGTCCTGGTCCAGGAAGAGAGGCGGCAATTCGTTCGCTTCAAGCTGCTGGACTCCAGGTTAAAAGAGTAAAAGATGTTACTCCTCAGCCTCATAATGGTTGTCGTCCCCGAAAGAAACGGAGGGTGTAGATGGGAAGATATTTAGGTCCTAAATGTAGATTATGCAGAAGAGAGGGAGAGAAGTTGTTTTTAAGGGGTCTTAAGTGTTTTACGGAAAAATGTCCTTTTTCAAAAAGACCCTATCCTCCAGGTATGCATGGAAAAAAGCAAACAAAGCCTTCTTACTATGCTTTGCAATTAAGAGAAAAACAGAAAGTAAAAAGGATGTATGGGATGCGTGAAGAACAATTTAAAAGATTTTTTCAGTTAGCAGCAAAATCAAAAGAACCTACAGGAAGAAAACTTTTAGAGCTTTTAGAGAGACGCTTAGATAATGTAATTTATAGAGCTTTATTTGCTACCTCTCGGGCAGAAGCACGTCAAATTGTGCGTCATGGTTTTGTTTTTATCAAGGATCATCGTGTGGATATTCCTTCTTACATAGTTAAAGAAAAGGAAGAAATTTATATAAAAGCAAAAGAAAGTGTTATTAAGA
>CAZBLX010000022.1:0-10614 GCA_964492865.1 uncultured Planctomycetia bacterium
CTTTTTTGCAACTTCCCTTTAACATCAATGCACCTTCAAATATACCCGGCAGGTGCGGTTGATTGAGTGACTATAAATTATTTCAATACTCTTCGTACTTAACTTGGTAAAAACTTTTAGGATGACTGCAAGAAGGACACTCTTCTGGTGGCTCTTTTCCAAAATGGATATACCCACATTCTCTACAAACCCACCAAACTTCTTTTTCTTTTTTAAACACTGTTTTTGCTTCTACTTCTTTTAAAAGTTTCTTAAATCTTTCTTCATGATGCTCTTCGGCTTTGGCAATGGCTCTCAAACGCTTAGCAATCTCAGGAAAGTCTTCTTTTTCAGCAACATCGGCAAATTCGGGATACATTTTTGTATGTTCGTAATTTTCACCAGCTATGGCTGCTTTTAAATTTTCAACTGTGGTGCCAAGTATTGTCGGCGCTACTGCTTCAACTTTAATTTCATCTAATTTCTCATCACTTTTCTTTTTCAATTCATTAATTAGCCTAAACAACCAGCTTGCATGCTCTTTTTCATTTTCTGCTGTAATAAGGAAAATTTCAGCAATCTGTTCAAATCCTTCTTTTTTGGCAATTTTAGAGTAAAAAGTATACCTGTTTCTTGCCTGGCTTTCTCCAATAAAGGCTTTGGTTAGATTTTTAATTGTTTCTTTCACAGTTTTACCTCCTTGTAATTTTAAAAATTAACTCCCCAACTACAACAAATCCCACATTCCAAATCCTTGAGAGTTTTTAGAATCTAAACCTGTATAATAAGATTGCATTTTCAAAAACACCCATCCATCTTCAAACACACCCGGCGGGTGTGGTCGGGGTGTGATTGGTTGGGTGTAGTGGATTTTACTCTTCTGCTCTTGATCGAAGTGCTGATATCTGCTACCAAAAACTACCTCAAAATCGTATAATTTCACCTCTATCAATTTGTTTTTTCTATAAGTATCCTTGTAATTAAATCATCTCTTTTACCCTGGCTACTAATAAGAAATTTTATTTGCCTTTTTTCTTTCTTATCAACTAACAGCAAACGTCTCATCTCTTTCTTGTTTCCTTTTCTTTCTATCTTAACATATTTCTCAAGAAAACCTCTAAAAGAATCTTTTCTAATCTCATAAATATTAATTTTTCTAAAATTAAGTGAATAAAACTTATTTAGATAAAACATCTTTAACGTAAGAGGCAGGATACCCAATCGACTATTAAGGATTACCTTATATAAATCATAATCATCATTTAATCTCAATAAAGAAAGAAAAAAATTAGCAAAAATTATTCTTTTCCCCAACAGATCAATATCTCTCCTTTTCTCTACCACAATTACTGTTTGCTCATTCTGTGATTGAAATAACATAATTTCTTTATCCTCTTTTTCTAACTTAAAATTTCCAGGAAGAAAAAAATTAATACTATCATAGGTATAAAGATTGAGGTTGGGCTCTCTTTTCAAATCAACCTCGCTTCTTTGAGCTAAGGTCGTCGGAAAAACTTTAAGAAAAGGGTATTTTTTATAGTAGTAAAAAGTAATCTGACTCATCATCAAAAATGGTATAATTATCGAGACTACTAAATTTAACAACTTAAAAGAAATTTTCTTTATTTTTATATTTAAAAATCTTTTTTCTAATATTGACTTTATTTCTCTTTCTCTCTCTATACTCGCAAAAAAACTTATTGGTCGAAAAACTCCTATATATACACGTATACTTACAAAATTGTTAATTCTTGTGATTATTATACTTTTCACTCTTTGATAAGGAATACAGCGTTTCTTATCAGTAACAATTTTTCCTTCCTCATCGTTTAGGAAAAGTTTCTTAGGAAGCGAAAAGTAAATAAAAAAGTAAATAAAAAAGGCATATAAACTTCCCATTAATATTGTAGCTATAGCCAGAAATACAAAAAAAGGTAAGAAAAGATATTCACCTCCTATTCCTAAACCTGCTATCAACCATCCAATAAATACTGAAGGACTTGAAAAAAAGAATTTTATAATATCTTTCACTTTTATATTACTCTCCAGTACCACTCCTGTCTTCATTTCCCTAAAAAAAGTTTATAGTCAATATAGAAAATACTAAAATCAATTTTTACTGATGATAAATTCTTTAATTTTTTGAGTGTTGGCTTCTAAAATATAAAATTTTTTTTCTCTTTTTTTCAAAATCTCTATTTTTTCTGATAAGGGCTTTTTTATACCTATCTTTTCATAAACCTGAGGGAATTTTGCAGGGTGAGCTGTAGCTAAGGAAATTTTTGAAGTTTCGTCTTCAACTTTTAACAAAGCTTTTATCCCACAGGCAGTGTGAGGACAGATTAAATAGTTATATTTTTCATAGATTTCTTTTATTATTTCTAAAGCTTCTTTTTGAGATACAGAAAAAGAAATAAAATCTTCTTGAGCTTTTTTAACCTCAAGTTCAGAAAACTTTAAAGCCTTTTTTTCTTTAAATTCTTCCATCTTTTTTCTAACGATCTCTGGATCTTCATCATAAAAATAATACAAATACCTTTCAAAATTGCTGGCAACTTGAATATCCATTGCTGGTGAAATTGTCTTTATAACTTCTCTTACACTGTAATCACCTGAATTTATGAATCTTGTTAAAATATCATTTTCATTTGTAGCCAAAATCAACTTCTTTATAGGCAGACCCATTCTTTTTGCTAAATACCCAGCAAATATATTCCCAAAATTTCCTGTAGGAACACTGAAATAAACTTCTTTTTTCCCGGATTTAAAATAACTGTAAAAATAATAAACAGTTTGAGCTAAAATCCTAGCAAAGTTTATGGAATTGACTGCTCCTAAGTTATATTTTGCTTTGAATTCTAAATCTGAAAACAAATCTTTTACAATCTGCTGGCAATCATCAAAAGTTCCTTTAACTGCTATTGGATAAATATTACCAGATTCAGTTGCTGTCATTTGTAATTCTTGAAGTTGACTTATTCTCTGGTAAGGATACAAAATAAAGACTTTTATATTTTCTTTATCTTTCAAAGCCCAAATAGCAGCTGACCCTGTATCACCTGATGTAGCTCCCAAAACATTCATTTTTTTATTTTCTTCTTTTAAGATGTATTCAAATAGATTTCCTAAAAATTGAAGAGCAATATCTTTAAAAGATAATGTAGGACCATAAAAAAGCTCTAAAATATAAAAATCTTTTAAATCTACTAAATTAACAACATTCTCTGTATCAAAATTTTTATAACTTTTCTCTATTAACTCTTTTAAATCTTTTTCAGGAATATCTGTCATAAATAATTTAAAAATCTCAAAAGCTAATTCTCTGTAAGATAAAGTTTTTAATCCAGATAAATCTGGTTTGGGGATAAACTCTGGAAGAATTAAACCTCCATCATCTGCTAAACCCATTAAAACAGTCTCTTTAAAGCTTATATTCTTGATTCTGCCCCTTGTGCTTTTATATTTCATATTTTTTCCTAAAAGAATATCTTTTGCTATTAATGGAAAAACTTCATTTTGCAAAGGATATTTTCTTCAAAAAACTCTTTATAATTCACTTAGAACCTTTCTGGCATAAATGAAATCCTGCCTGAGGCTTTCTATATGGATGTATTTTAAACCTCATCATTTAAAATTTCTTTCAGAACCTGCGGGCTAAAAATTTTTAATAATTTATACCAGTTTACACTCAAAAGGAGTCTGGCTAAAATCTTTTCTCTATTTAAAGAAAAACTTTCTTCTTCCTTCCAAAATTTGAATAAGCTCTTCTAAAGAAACTTCATAATCCCATACGATATTTTTCAACCCTTCCTTAAGCTTTTCAATATTCATTCTAAAGGTAATCTTTAAAGACTTTTTTAAAGACTTCTAATCCTGTGTTTAAAGATTTATCATCATATAAAACCATCCTAATTCTTTTTAAATATTTTAAATTTGGAATCTCAGATAAAATTGTTCTAAAAGCTACTTCTAAACCTTCATCTAAAGGATAACCAAATATACCAGTAGATATTGCACAAAAAGCTATTGAATTTAACTTATATTCTTCAGCTAACCTCAAGCAATTCTTATAACACTCAATTAATTTTTTCTCAGGGTCTTTTTCTCTATAATAGACAGGTCCTAAAGTATGTATCACATGTTCATTTGGCAGATTGTAACCTTTAGTAATTACAGCCTGACCAGTTTCAATAGGAGCTAAGCTTTCGCATTCCTCATAAAGCTCGGGACCTGCTGCTTTATGAATTGCTCCTGCCACTCCTCCTCCAGGAGCTAAATTTCTATTAGCTGCATTTACTACTGCATCAAAACCAATCTGCTTGGTTATATCTCCTTTTACACATTCAATAGTTATTT
Source organism: uncultured Planctomycetia bacterium (assembly GCA_964492865.1). Classification (GTDB taxonomy): domain Bacteria; phylum Omnitrophota; class Gorgyraeia; order Duberdicusellales; family 4484-171; genus CAZBLX01. Next base: position 4,336 of record CAZBLX010000022.1, read on the forward strand.
CATCTATCTCAACTTTCATATCAGATTACTTGAGGCATGTTTTTCTACAAATTTTATTATTTTCTCCTGTCTTCCCTTATCAATATTATAAAATTCTAATCCCATACCTGGATATTCATAAGGCTGAAATCTCTGATCCGCAACCCATACAACTTTAGCATCTGTCTCCAGAATTTGATGTGGCTTTTCTCTAAAATAGATACGAATATAAAGCAATTCACCAACAGAAAATATCTTTCTTGCTACAACAAAAACTCCTATAGCGCTTAAATTTACTACTCTTCCTTTATAGAAATTATCCCGAGGGGAAAATTTCTGTCTATATTCAATATTTGCATGGAAGGGAATTCTTTTAAATCTTCTTCTTAACTTTTTAGAAAGAATATCAAAAATTTTTTCCTCTTCCTTCAAACTTTCTAAAGCTTGTTCTTCATTCTCATAATATTTAAACACACGATTAAGCCCTACAATAGAGAAAAGACTTCTTAAGTGCTGAGGGACATTACAAATTCTTAATCTTCCTCGATGATTAAGTACATTTTTATAAGCTACAGCGATAATTGAAATTCCAATATAATCTACCAAATTTACTCCTCCAAAATCACAAATAATATTTTTTGACTTATACTTTAAAACCCAGCCTATGGTCTCTATTAAATCAGAAGCGTTTACATCAATACTACCCTCAAGATAGAGAATCACCACTCCCTCTTTTTCTTTAACTTTAATCCTCATAACTTTAAAGTTTATAGCTTAATAAAAGATACAAAAGAAAAATAAAGAGAAGAAAAGCTATAGCTAATATAACATAAATAAATATTTTGTTTTTTTCTTCTGGCGATTTTTTTTCTTCCAAAACTTCCGTTATAGACTCTTCTGGTGAATCTAAAATTTTTCCTAAATAGTTGCGGCAAGATTCACATATACATAAATGCTCTTCTATCTCTTGAATTTTTTCTTGAGGAAGTTGATGATTAACATAAGATGAAGCTAATTCCCTAAATTCATCACACTCCATATTTTCATAAAAAAGTTATTTATTAAAAGTAAATCTTCTTCTACGATTAAAATTTTTCCGTGGTGGACGTGCTTTACTTACTCTTAAACTTCTTCCTTTTAAGTCCTTACCATCTAAAGCATCTATAGCTTTCTGCACATCATTTTCATTATCTACCTCAACAAATCCAAATCCTTTTGATCTACCAGTATATTTATCCTTAACAATTCTCAACTCCTTAATTGATATCCCATTATCATTAAAAGTCTTGGTTAATTCTTCCTCTGTTACGCTATATTCTAAATTCCCTACATAAAGTTTATTTTTTTCTAACACAGCTCACCTCATTCTTTCTTAAAACCCTTAACACATAAATTTTACCCCTTACGCCTGTGTCTTTTTCTTTTCTTTACATTTCGCCTCCTTTTTTCTGATGGCTTAATATAAAATTGCTTTTCCCGAAATCTCTCCAAAATTCTCTCTCTTCTGCATTGATACTTAAAAAGTTTCAATGCTTTTTCAAAATCTTCACTCTTTTCTATTCTTACTTCTGCCATTTTTAAAAATTTAAATTTTAACAAGTAGAAGCATTTTATCACAATTTAGCTATTTATAAAAGAAAAATTACAAAAAAATTATCTATCCAAACTAGCTCGAATAAAAGCAGAAAACAAAGGATGGGGTTTATCTGGCTTGGATTTAAATTCAGGATGAAATTGACAAGCGATAAAGAAAGGATGGTTTCTAAATTCAACAATTTCTACTAAGTTTCGGGAAGGATAAATTCCTGAAACAATTAACCCATTTTTCTCCATAATTTTTCTGTAACGATTATTGAATTCGTAGCGATGACGATGCCTTTCCCATATTTTTTCTTTTTTATAAATAGAAAAAACCCTTGTTCCTTTTTTTATCTTACACAAATAAGCACCTAATCTCATTGTTCCTCCTTTAAACTTTATTTTCTTTTGTTCAGAAAGTAGACTGATGACTGGATAAGGGGTATTTTTATCAAATTCTGTGGAGTTTGCTTTCCTCAATCCACAAACATTACGCACAAATTCTATCACTGCTGTCTGCATACCCAAACATATTCCTAAAAATGGAATTTTGTTCTCTCTTGCATAACGAATTGCCTCAATTTTTCCTTCAATTCCTCTACAACCAAACCCTCCCGGAACAAGTATTCCTTTTACATCTTTTAACAAAGATGCAGCTCCTCTTTTTAAAATCTTTTCTGAATCTACTTTTTTTATCTCTACACAAGTCTTGTGAGCAATCCCTCCATGTATTAAAGCTTCATAGATAGATTTATAAGCATCCTGAAGAGTAATATATTTTCCTACAACAGCAATTCTTGTAGTCTTTTTTGGATGCTTGATTCTTTTAACTATTTTTTCCTCCCACTCCTTTAAATGGTTTTCTTTAAAAGAAAGATTTAGCTTTTTTGTAATTAATCTATCCAGACCTTCTTTTTTAAAAACTAAAGGTATCTCATAAATAGTCTCCACATCCAAAGCAGGAATTACCGCCTCCGGCTCTACATTACAAAACAAAGCAATCTTTTCTCTCACCTCTTTACTCAAAGGACGGTCACAACGGCATAAAAGTATATCTGGTTGAATCCCTATTTCACGTAACCTGCCTACACTGTGCTGGGTTGGTTTTGTCTTAAGCTCCTGAGCACTTTTTATAAAAGGAACTAAAGTTAAATGGATATATAAAACATTGCTTCCGCCCAACTCTCTTCCCATCTGTCGAATAGCTTCTAAAAAAGGAAGGCTTTCTATATCTCCTACAGTTCCTCCAATTTCTACAATAACTATATCCAATCTTTTTTTCTCGGCTACTTTTTTTACACTTTCTTTTATCTCATCAGTAATATGAGGAATAACCTGCACTGTTTTTCCTAAATAATCACCTCTTCTTTCTTTAGTAATCACAGAATAATAAATCTTTCCTGTGGTGATATTGTTATCTTTGCCAATAAAAGCATGTGTAAATCGTTCATAATGCCCTAAATCTAAATCGGTTTCTGCCCCGTCTTCGGTAACATATACCTCTCCATGCTGATAGGGATTCATGGTTCCGGCATCTACATTTATATAAGGGTCACATTTAATTAAAGTTATTTTTAATCCTTGAGCCTCCAGTAATTTTCCAATTGAAGCAGAAGCAATACCTTTACCCAAGCTGGAAACTACCCCTCCAGTAACAAATATATATTTTGGTTTCATTTCTCAAGAATATATTTAGATACTTTTCTTCTTGGTTTTACAGGATATTTCCCGGTGAAACAGGCGGTGCAAAACTCTTTATTTAAATGTTCTGGCATACTCTCAAGCATTCCCTCTAAACTTAAATAAACCAGACTATCCAGTCCTATGAATTCTTGAATCTGCTTTACAGTTCTGGAGGAAGCAATTAACTCTCTTTTTGTAGGAAAATCTATTCCATAAAAACAGGGGAATTTAATTGGAGGACAGCTCACTCTCATATGCACTTCTTTTGCTCCTGCTTCCCGTAAAGTTCTTACTCTAATTCTACTTGTTGTACCCCTTACAATAGAATCTTCAATAATTGCTACGCGTTTATTTCTCAACATTTCCTTTACTGGATTCAATTTAACCCTTACACGAAAATCTCTTACTAATTGTGAGGGCTGAATAAATGTCCTTCCTACATAGTGATTCCTTACAATCGCCATTTCAAAAGGAAGATCTAATTTCTGCGCAAAACCTAAAGCAGCATAATTGCCTGAATCAGGAATAGGCATCACAAAATTGCACCTTAAGGGAGCCTCTTCTGCCAATTTCTCTCCTAATCTTTTTCTTACCATATACACCATATTTTTAAAAACAATACTGTCCGGACGAGCAAAATAAATATATTCAAAAATACAATAAGCACGTATCTTTGAGGGAAAAGGCTTTATTGATTCAACTCCCTTCTCATTAATAATCACAATCTCTCCCGGCTCAACATCTCGCAGATAAGCTGCTCCCAGAATATCCAAAGCACAGCTTTCACTGCAAAGTATATAAGCATCCCCCAGTTTCCCTAAACAAAGTGGTCTGAATCCAAATACATCCCTGGCTCCAATTAAATTCTTTCCAATCATCATTACCAAAGAATATGCTCCCTCAATTTTAGATAAAGCATAAATAAGACTCTCTTTAAAATCATCTTTTCCTGCTTTTGCCAAAAGATGAAGCAGAATTTCTGAATCCATTGTGGTGCGAAAAATAGAACCTTCTTTTTCTAATTCCTGATGAAGAGTGTAAGTATTTGTAAAGTTACCATTATGAGCAACAACTACAGGCGTTTTTCTATGATTCACAGTAAGGGGTTGAATATTTTCAAAAACACTTGAGCCTGTGGTAGAATAACGATTGTGTCCTACAGCAATAAAACCTCTCAATTTCTTTAAAATATCTTCAGAAAACACATCACATACCAATCCCATCCCTTTATGAAAACGTAATTTTTTCCCATCAAAAGAAGCAATTCCTGCACTTTCCTCTCCACGATGCTGAAGAGCATATAGACCTAAATAAGTAAGACGGGCTGCTTCTTTATGTCCAAATACTCCAAATACTCCACACATTTAATCTAATCTTACCTCAATATTTCTTTCTTTTAAATATCTCTTTATTTCTTTTATAGAATATTCTCCATAATGAAAAATAGAAGCAGCTAAAGCTGCGGAGGCCTGAGTATATTTAAAAACTTCATAAAAATGGTGTGGCGAGCCTGCTCCTCCTGAAGCAATAACTGGAATATCTACACTTGAAGAAATTTTCTCTGTCAATTCTAAATCATAACCATCCTTTGTTCCATCCTTATCAATACTGGTAAGTAAAATCTCTCCAGCTCCTAAATCAGCAACTTTTTTTGCCCATTCAACTGCATCTAAACCAGTCGGTTTTCTTCCACCGTAAATATAAACTTGCCAGCTGGTGCCCTCTTTTTTAGCATCAATGGCAACAACAATACATTGACTTCCAAATTCCTCTGCTGCTTCTTTAACTAAGGAAGGGTTCTCTACTGCAGAAGTATTGATAGAGACTTTATCTGCTCCATATTTAAGTAAAAGTCTTATGTCTTCTAAAGTCTTTATTCCTCCCCCCACAGTAAAAGGAATAAAGATTCTTTCTGCTGTATTTTTGGCTACTTCAAGAATTGTCTTTCGTTTCTCTACGCTTGCGGTAATATCTAAAAAAACTATCTCATCTGCTCCTTCAGAAAAATATATATAAGCCTGCTCAACCGGGTCTCCAGCATCTTTTAAATTTAAAAAATTTATTCCCTTAACCACTCGACCTCCAGCTACATCTAAACAGGGAATTATTCTTTTAGCCAGCATTGACCAACCTCACAAAATTACTTAAAAATTTTAACCCCCACTTTCCACTTTTTTCTGGATGAAACTGGACTCCAAAAACATTATCTTTTGCTACAGCTGAAGGAAACTCTTCTTCATAAAATGTTGTTGCCAAAACAATATCTTCCTCTGGTTTTACATAATAAGAGTGAACAAAATAAAAATAAGCCTCTGGAGGAATTCCTTCGAAAACTTTTGAGTTTCTCTTTAAACTCAATCTATTCCAGCCGATATGAGGAATTTTAGGAGCTTTCAAGAATTTTACCACTTTTCCTTGAAATATACCCATTCCTTTACTTAACTTATGTTCAAAACTGCGTGCGAATAATAACTGCAATCCTAAACATATCCCTAAAAAAGGTTTTCCTTTTTTTATATTTTCAATAATTACATCTAAAAGATTTAAATTTTTTAAATTCTCCATTCCTTTCAAAAATGCTCCTACACCTGGTAAAACTATAGCTTTTGCATCAGAAATATCTGAAGGATTATTGGTGACTTTTACCTTTATGTTATTTGCCTCCAATGCCTTGGAAACACTGTGTAAATTTCCCAATCCATAATCAACAACAATAATCATAATTTAATAAGTATTAGTATCATCAGGATAAAGTAAAAAAGGAGAACTATTTACTCTCTACTTTTAACTTATTAATCTTAGCAAAAATCAAAGATAAAATCAATTTTTTCTTTAACGGGGTTCTGTCAATAAAAGTGTGTATTCAGCGGGCTTACTCTCCATAATTAGAGTTATTATTTTTGTTAAACCTTTCAACTAATAGATAAATAACCCTATTTGTACTCTTTTCATCTCTAAATCCTGCCTCCTATCTTTGTTAATTGTTCCTAATCTTTTAAGAATCTTTCTATTAAATTGGTGCTTTTTATTAGAGAATGG
>CAZBLX010000023.1:0-10513 GCA_964492865.1 uncultured Planctomycetia bacterium
AATTTTTACCGGCAATACTTACAATAAAAGGTATGTTTAATTTTTTTATAAGAGGTAATTTTTCTTTTAAGAATATATCTATTCCCGGGTTTTCCAAACCAATAGAGTTGAGCACTCCACCGTCTAATTCAATTATTCGGGGAGGCCTGTTTCCTTTTTTAGGATGAAGAGTAACTGTTTTCGTCACAAAAGCACCAATAAAATTAAAATCAACAATATCTTTAAACTCTACTCCATACCCAAAAGTTCCCGAGGCATAAATTACGGGATTTTTTAGTCTTTTTCTCCCTAATTTTACCTTTAAATTAATCTTTTCCACAACTTTTGCAATTGTAGTCTTTCTTCTCAAAACCAGGAGAGGGAATTTTTTTGCTTAGTTGTTTCTTGCAAAGAGAAGGTTTATTTTTTAAGGTAGTGCATATCAACTCTTTTATTGCTTCAGGTGACCTTTCCACATTTATTACCACATCATTAATTATAAAGGTAGGTGAGCCTCTTATTTTATATTTTTTATTAAGCTCCTCTTCAAGCTCAAATTTATTATTTTTGAATTCAAATTTTTTCTTAATCTTTTCCATACAATCCCCAACTTTCTTCTCATTAATTTTCACTTCCTTAAAACACTCTTTATAATCCTTTTTATGGATAAAGCAATCTAAGTAATCTATAATTTTTCCTTTTTCTTCTTTTTGAATACAGTACTCTCTTAAATTCTCCTCTCGTTCTTTTTCTCCATGCATAGTATAATTCACAAATCTTAATTTAAAATTTATTCTCTTCTTCAGCAGTCTATATACAGGAAGAAACGCTTTCTCTATCTGCAAAGCAAAAGGACAATAGCTCATCACAAAAATTTGCACATCTGCCTTTTCTCTTTTAGGAATACTTTCTATCTTCCTCCTTCTTTCTTCCTCTCTTTTTTTTACCTGCTGAATAAATTCCTTGATATTAATTCCTTCAAGAAAAATCAATTCTCCATCTTCAGTAGCATAAATATCTTTTACATATCTTTGCGAAATCTTTAATTTGAATTTATATAATTTTTTATCCTTCAAGTATTCTTCTTCCAAAACTTCCAATTTTGTATTAGGAGGCAAAAGATATTGAGTAAGAAAATTTTTTACTTTATTTTTTATCTTTAAAGTATGTGTTTGAGTAAAGAGATCACTAACCACCAAAAAACTTAACAGTATGATAAGTCCTATTTTTTTCATTTTCCCCAGACCATTTTTAAAGCTACACCTAAAAGAAATAATCCAAAAATTTTCTTAAGTAAATTATCCGAAATTCTATGTGCCAATTCTGCACCAAAATAACCTCCAATAAAAAATCCTAAACAGACAAAAATAGCAATAGGAAGATTTACATTACCTTCTTTATAGTATTTTAATGCTGCCAGAAGTCCAATAGGAGGAACCATTATTGCTAAGGTTGTTCCTTGGGCCTGATGTTGAGTGAATCCTAAAAGATATACTAATAAAGGTATAAGAATTGTTCCTCCTCCAATACCCAAAAAACCACTCAGTATTCCGGCAACAAGTCCCATTATTAAAAAGAATAAAAAATTTTGCACACTTCCTCCTTTTTAAAAACTGGGTTCAATACAAAAAGTTTTATATTTAAAAGAATTCTTAAGTCCTCCTCTGATAAAATGAAGATTAGTTAAATACTTTATCTTTGCAAACTCCCTCCATTTATCATAAGGCTCAATATTAAAAGCACTTTTAAAATATTTAAAGACAAAATAGAGAAAAAGAGAAAGGCTCACCCAGCTGAAAAATCTAATCCAGAAGGATGAGAAAAATATCCATTGAAGAATAAAAAATAAAAGAAAAAGTGCTCCAAAGATATGCATAAGATGGAAATTGCCGATATAGATAAAACCTTTTACAGGAAAAGTAAAACGGAAAACTGGATGATTAGGGTATTTACCAATAAATTGAAAAATAATTTCCATAAAGGATTCAGCATGCGCAGAAAGCAAAGGAGGATGTGCTTCTCCATAACTTCTCCACACTTTAAGCAGAGATTTTAAATCTGCCCGATGCATATGATCTACACTTGCCTGAGGCAAAAAGTAAAACTTCCATCCTTTTTTTCTTACTCGCAGACCTAAATCAATATCCTCTCCTGTAGGCAAATTCCAGAATTTTCTTCCCACTGAATCTAAAGCTTCTTTTCTATAAGCTACATTGGCAGTAACAAAAAAATATGCTTTATGACCGCAGATTTCTGTAGGATAATGAGGAAGATAATTCTCTTTATCAGGAAAATATCCTTCTTCTAAATTTCCATAACGCCATGCTACACGATTAAACCCAAAAGCTTGACAATAAATTTCAATTAAATTATTAGGATCTACTTTTAAAGTAAAAATCTCACCGCCTACCGCACCAATCTTTTCATCCTTCTCAAAAATCTTTAGCATTTTATAAATCCAGTCTGAGCAAGGAGCGCAATCTCCATCAGTAAAAAAGATAAAATCTCCACTTGCTTCTTCCAATGCTTTTGTGCGTGCAAAACCAGGAGAGGGGCAGTTAGGAATCTCAATTAATTTTATGTAGTTTCTTTCTCTCTGATAATTCTTAATAACAGAAATCGTCTTATCTTTACTTCCTCCATCAGCAAAAATTATCTCTAATTTATTGCGGGGATAATCTATTCTATCTAAATATTGAAATGTTTTCTCAATAGTTCTTTCCATATTCTTTACCGGAATGATAATAGAGACGAGTTTCTCCATCCCACCTCCTTACTTAAAATATCTCTTTTAAATTAAAAACAGGACCATCCTGACAGACTCTTTTATATCCCTTTTTAGTTAAAATTACACATCCCAGACACGCTCCTACTCCACATCCCATAAATTGCTCTAAGGAGGCAAAAGCTTCTATATAAGGAAATTTTTTCAAAAGCTGAGCTAAATTATATAACATTGAGTTTGGCCCACAAGCATATAGCTTTACAGGAGGAGAAAGATTTAAAGAAGAAATTTCTCTTTCAAAAAGTTTTACCGCATCTCCCTTAAATCCTTCTGAGCCATCTTGAGTAGCAACAAAAATTTTAAATCCTAATTTTTTAAATTCCGACAAAGCAACAAGTTCTTTTCTGCTTTCTGTGCCAAAAAAAAGAAAACGCAACCCTTTTTTTATTCTCTGAGCCAAAAAAAGCAAAGGAGCAATACCTATCCCTCCAGCAATCAAAATCACAGATGCGGAAGGATAAATTTTAAATCCTTTACCTAAGGGTCCTAAAATATCTAAGGAATCTCCCTCTTTATATGTAGAAAGAATCTTTGTTCCTTTTCCTTTGACTTTGAAAAGAATAAAAATATTTTGATTTTCTACTTTATGAATACTGAACGGCCTTCTTAAAATTGTAGAATTTATTTTAAGATGAAGGAATTGTCCGGGCTGACTCTTTTTAGCTAAATAGGAAGATTTAAAACTTAATCTATAAATTTCCTGATTTAATCTCTTTATCTCTTTTATCTGAGCTTTCAGTATTTTCATTGTTTACTGATAATACTATACAATAAAAAAAGATTTGTCAATCATTTAAATATTTCCGCTATCCATAACAAAAATCATTTTTCTTCTCTCCTTCTCCTTCGCAGCAACCAAAAAGTAGACTTGCAAATAGAAATATATAACAGCTTTCCTAAAACACTTTAGAAGTTTCATTAAATGATCTATCAGACTAATAATAAACCTTTTAAAATCGGGGGAGTGGGACTTGAACCCACGACCTCAACGTCCCGAACGTTGCGCGCTAGCCACCTGCGCTATCCCCCGAGACCGCCTTGAGAAGATAATCAAATTCAATATTTAGCCAATCACCAATTTTTTTTTCTCTTAAATTAGTATGTTGAAAAGTGAAGGGAATAATATCAACTGTAAATGATGAAAAAAATTTTTTTTGAATAGTCAAACTTATTCCTTCAACCGCAATAGAGCCTTTCTCAATAATATATTTCTTAAACACTTTTGGATACTCTATCTCAAAGATATAAAAATCCTTTCTTTTTATAATATTTTTTACTCTTCCTTCACAATCTATATGTCCTAAAACAAAATGTCCCCCTAATCTATCCTGTGCTTTTAAAGAAGGTTCTAAATTAACTAAGGAATTTATTCTTAATCTTTTTAAATTTGTGTTTTCCAAAGTTGTTTTTATAACTTCAAAAAATAACAAGTCATTCTTTTTTTCTACCAAAGTTAAACAAACCCCATTTACAGAAATGCTATCAGAAATATTACTTTGCGAAAATATAGCCGAAGAAAAAATCCCCATTCTCCATAAATTTGTCTTTTTTTCTATTTTTTTTACCCTTCCTACCTCCTTTATGATTCCTGTAAACATCTCTATTTTTTAAAATTTACCGAAGCGATTTAAATAATTATAAAATCTGTGTTTCTAATTATAACAAAATTTTACCTCTTCGCAAAAATGAAATTTTGCTATTTAGAAAAAAGTAAAAATATGGTAATAATACTTGCCAAATTGAGAGAAATCTTCTATTATAAAAACGATGAATTTAAGTATAATTTTACCTGCTTACAATGAAGCAAAAAATTTAAAAGAGTTAATACCCTGCATTTTTAAGTCTTTAAAAGGAGAAGTAGAAATAATCGTTGTTGATGACGGTTCACAGGATGATACTTCACAAGTAGCAGAAAAACTGGGAGCAAGAGTGATAAGAAACCCTTACAATATGGGAAATGGAGCAAGTATCAAAAGAGGAATAAGAGAAGCAAAAAATGAGATATTAGTTTTAATGGATGCTGATGGGCAACATCTGCCTTCTGAGATTCCAAAATTACTTGGTGATTTAGATAGTTTTGATATGATAATTGGAGAAAGAAGTGCTTATTCTCAAGACTGGTGGCGATATCTGGCAAATAAAGTTTTTAATTTTTTAGCTTCCTATGTCAGTGGAGTAAAAATAAAAGATTTAACTTCAGGATTTAGAGTGGTTAAAAAAAGCAAAGCAAAAAAATTTTTATATCTTCTGCCCAATGGTTTCTCCTATCCTTCCACCTTAACTTTATCTTTTATAAAAGCCGGGTATCCAGTAAAATTTGTTCCTGTTAAAGTAGAAAAAAGAAAAAAAGGAAAAAGCAAAATAAATTTATTCTCAGATGGATTAAGGTTTTTGACAATCATTTTACGTATTGCTGTATTTTTCTCCCCTTTAAAGGTTTTTCTACCCATCTCTTTATTCTTTTTTCTTTCCGGCTCCCTTTATTATCTTTATACATTTTTAAATTTCCATCGCTTTACCAATATGAGTGCTCTACTTTTGACAACTTCTGTAATCATCTTTATATTAGGACTTATCTCTGAACAGATTGCTAATTTACGTATGGAAAAAATAGATAATAATGATCTATAAAAACCAATCACACCCGGCGGGTGTGTAAAGGGTATACAAGAGATGGTTACTTTTAGAAAGCATCCCTTAGTTGAAGGAGAAATTTATCACATTTATAATAAAAGTATATCGGGATACAAAATATTTAATTCTTACTATGATTATTCAAGAATGAGGCAGCTTTTTGTTTATTATTCATGCGTAAGAAAGAAGAAATTTTCTGAGTGGGAAAGAGAGAAGAGAAAAAAGAAAAAATTGAATGAAAGATTAGGTATAGAAGAAAAATTTGTAGATATAATTGCTTATTGTATTATGCCTACTCATATTCATTTAATTTTAAAACAGAAAAAAGAAAAAGGTATTTCTATCTTTATGTCACAAATTTCTAACAGTTATGCTAAGTATTTTAATTTGAAACATAAGAGAAAAGGGCCTCTTTGGGAAGGAGAATTTAAAAACATTCTAATTTCAAATGAGGAACAACTTTTACATCTTACTCGTTATATTCATCTAAATCCTGTAACAGCAGGTCTGGTAGAAAAACCTCAGGATTGGGAGTTTTCTTCTTATCGAGAGTATTTGAACGAGATAAAGGACGAAAGAATTTGTGATTTCAAAGAGCTTTTGGATATTGATCCTGTATCATATAAAAAATTTACCGAAGATAGAATTTCTTATCAAAAAGAGCTTGCAAAGATAAAACATTTATTGTTAGAAAAACCAATCACACCCGGCGGGTGTGTAAATGAGGTGAGTGTGATATGAAAAAGATATCAATTATCATTCCTGTATATAATGAGATAGCCACGATAGGGAAGATTGTTGAAGAAGTAAAAAGAGTAGATGTAGGTTTGGAAAAAGAAATAATTATTGTTGATGATGCTTCAGGTGATGGAACAAAAGAATTTCTTTTAAATTTAAAAGATGAAAATATTAAAGTTTTTTTTCACAAAAAAAATAAAGGCAAAACAGACTGCATTAAAACTGCACTTAAAGAGACAAGAGGCGATATCATAATTATTCAAGATGCTGATTTGGAATATCTTCCTTCAAAAAATTATAAAATTTTATTAGAGCCGATTCTTGAAGGATGGGCAGATGTAGTTTATGGATCTCGTTTTTTAGGAGTGCATCGTGTATTTTATTTCTGGCACTATTTTGCCAACAAATTTTTAACTATCTTAGTTAACATTTTTTATGACACAATGCTTTCCGATATGGAAACAGGAGCAAAGGCATTTAAAAGTGAGGTTTTAAAAAATATGAATTTTACTTCTAAAAGATTTGGTTTTGAGGTGGAGGTAACGGCTAAAGTATTTAAAAAAGGATATCGGGTGTATGAGGTTCCTATTTATTATTGTGGAAGAGATTACAAACAAGGGAAAAAGATTAAACCTATTGATGGAATAAAAGCAATTTTTTACATTTTAAAATATAGATTTTTTGATTAATGGCTTTAGAAAAATTTTGCTGGTTAATTTTAATCTTATTTTTTGGAACAATAGTTTTTATAAATTCTCCCAAGGATTTTACTGATTTGGGAGGAGATTCTGCTCAATATATAATTTTAGCCGAAAGCATCGCAAAAGGATTAGGTTTTAAAGCTATAAATCTTCCTTCCGCTCCTTTTTTTTATCATTTTCCTCCTCTTTTTCCTTTGATTTTATCTTTTATCATTTATTTTTTTGGAAGAAATTTTTATCTTATGCACATTTTAATTTCTTTTCTTGGGCTTTCAGGATTATTTTTTTTCTATCTTCTTTTTAAAAAATATATTGGCAAAAAAAGTATTTTTTTAACTCTTCTTCTTGCGACAAACTTGGTTTTTATTCTTTACTCTTCTTTCTATATTCTCTCCGACATTCCTTATCTTTTTCTCTCCGGATTTACTCTTTATTTCCTTTTTTTATATATAAACAAAAAAAATGTAATCAGCAAAGAAGCTCTTTTTTTCGTGTTGAGTTTAATCCTTTCTTATTTTACTCGTTATATAGCCTTAACATTATTTTTTGCAAGTATTTTTGCTTTATATTTTTTAGATACCTCAGGGAGAAAATGGAAAAAAATAATTTTTGTTTCTTTAAGTTTCCTTATACCTTTCTTAATCTGGCAGATAATAGCCTCTCTTTTTTCTCCTTCTGCTGTCTCTAATTATAGTAAACAATTTTTTCTCATTGATCCTTATCGTCCTTATTTGGGAACAATCACTGAACATCCTCAAGCAATATTTACTCGTTTCATTAAAGGCGTAAACTATTACTACTCTTTATTGCCTAAAGCCTTTGGGGTTGTTTTTATAAAAAGAGGAACTCTTTGGAATGAATTGCTTTCTTTTGTTTTTCTTTCTTTAATTCTTTCAGGAATTTGGGTATCTATTCGCACCAGACAAAAATATTGCTTTTTTTATTATTTCTTTTTATATCTTTTTTTAATAATTTTGTGGCCTTTTAGAGAAGGATTAAGATTTCTTCTTCCTGTTTTACCTTTCTTCTATTTTTATCTTTTTAAAGGAGTGGAGAAAATTTTTCAAAAAAGAGTTATTTTTTTATCTTTTTTCTTTATCCTATTTTTCATTAATTTAATCACCCTTTCCCGTATTTCTTCTTTCAAAAACCTCTCTCCACCTTTGAAAAACTTTATCCTTATTCATCAATGGATAAAAAAGAATCTACCTGATAAAGGAATTATTATTTCTCGCAAACCCACAGTTACTTATCTTCTCACACAACATAAATCTATTATCTATCCTTTCTCTTCTCCAGAAGAAATCTGGAAAAAAATAAAAAGAGAGAAGGCAAAATACATAATCATTGATGAGTTCTCCTACCAGAGTTATTATTATCTTCTGCCTGCAATTTACAAATATAGAAAAAATTTAAAGCTTCTTTATAGAATAGGTAATACAGGTATTGTTGAAGTAATAAAAAAATGAGAAAACTAAATATCCTTTTTATCACCCGCAATTTTCCGCCACAGGTAGGAGGATTGGAGAATTTTTCTTTCAATCTTTTTCATTCTTTATCTAAAATGCATAAATTATCTCTTATAAAATGGAGTGGTTCAAAAAAATTTTTGCCTGCAGTTTTTATCTATTTTTTAATTAAAAGCTATTTAATTCTTCTATTAAAAAAAATAGATTTAGTTTATTTAACTGATGGTGTTCTTTCTTTACTTATTCCATTTTTAAAAATATTTAAGAAACCAGTAGCAGTTACCACCCATGGTTTAGACATTACTTTCAATAACTATTTCTATCAATTATTAATCCCTTATTTTTTAAACAAAGCAGATAAAATAATCTGTGTAAGTAGAGCAACAAAAAAAGAGTGTTTAAAAAGAGGAGTTTTTCCTCAAAAAATAGAGATAATTCCCAATGGGATAAATGATGAGTTTTTTCTAAAGGAAGATAAAAAGATTTTGAAAGAGAGATTTAAAGAAAGATTTAATATAAAAATAAACAACAAAAAAATAATTCTTTCTGTGGGAAGATTAATTGAAAGAAAAGGAATTCACTGGTTTATAAAAGAGGTTCTTCCTTTGATATTGAAAAATTATAGCAATTTTATCTATCTTGTTGTGGGTGAGGGAAAACTGAAAAGGAATATAGAAAAGATAATAGAAGAAAAAGATTTAAAAGAGTATGTAGTTTTGCTGGGAAGAATAAAAAAAGAAGATTTAAAATTGATTTATAATATAGCAGATGTATTCCTGATGCCTAATATTAAAGTGGAAGGAGATTTAGAAGGATTTGGAATAGTTTTGCTTGAGGCAGCATCTTGTAATCTTTCTATAGTTGCTTCTGATATTGAAGGAATAAAAGATGCTCTGTTAGAAGGAAGATTAGGAAAACTTGTAAAGTGTTATGATAGTAAAGGTTTTTGTGATGAGATATTAAAAATCTTAAAAGGTGAATCTTTTACTGGAGAAGGTTTAAGAAGATTAGTTAAGGAAAATTTTTCTTGGCAAGAGATTTCGAAAAGATATAGTGAGGTATTTTTCTGGTTAATAGATAAATAAGATGACAAAGGATATCTTTTATCAACTAAAAGGATTTAAATATGTTCTTCTGCATCCTCATGGAATAGGAGATTTAATAATCTCTATGCCTTATATCAGATGGGTAATGGAAAAGAGGAGTGATTTTTCTCTTTGCGTAAGAGATGAGATACTACTTTCTGGTTTCTTTAAAAATTTCCCTTTTAAAAATAGAGTTTTTGGAGGATGCCCTTTCTTATTTAATAAGACACAGACAATTAAAAATTATAAAAAATTAAATAAATTATGTGAATATCTTGGAAACAAAGGTATTAAAGCTTTTTATGTTAAATTTAACAAATATGAAGATAGAAGATATCAGGCAAGAAACGAATTAAGCAAACTTTTAAATATGGAAATCCCTTTTAATGAGAATATTCATGGAGAGGTATATATAAATGAAGAAATAGATATTCTTAAAAAAGATGTGAATAAAAAAAATGTTTGTTTTCTTCATACTCAAGCAGGTTCTTTTATAAAATCAGTTACCCCTCAAAGGTTGAAAAAATTTATTCCTCCAGATTATGTTATTTTTACCCCTCCTTATACAAATAATATAAATATTAATTTTGCCGCTCAATTTTTAAGTAAAAAAAATATTATTGTGGATTCTGTTTATATGCATTCTGCTGGTGCCTTAGGAAAAGACATAGATGTGCTTTTTGTATCTTTAACCGTGAAAAAATTCATTTCTACTTTGCTTCCCAAAAATATAAAAATTCACAAAATAATATATGGCAATTTTTTTGATATTATAAAATCATTTATGTACTATGTTTTTTTAAAAAATGTCTAAAAAAGTTGCTGTTCTTATTCTTAACTGGAATAAGTGAAAAGACGCAGGATAAAGGCTTAACACCAATATTTCCACCCCTGGGGTGGAAATGGGTGCTTCGCAGGGATAAAAGGGATGTCTTATTTACTCCTTCTATAGATTCAACTAAAATTTACAGAAATATTGACTGATGTTCCATTATAGTTGAAAATGATTAGGAAAGAAGTTATAGATATAATTTCTGATTTAAACTTCTGGTATAGAAATCAAGAAGCAGGTTTTGAAAGAGATGAACTCTCAAAATTTCTGGAATTTTATTCTTTAAAGGA
>CAZBLX010000024.1:0-10453 GCA_964492865.1 uncultured Planctomycetia bacterium
AAGAAAAGAAATGTTTGATAAAGCAATTATTGAATATAAGAAAGCTATAGCTATCAATCCCAATTTTGCTGAAGTGTATAATAACCTCGGGATAGCTTATAGCAAGAAAGGAATGTTTGATGAAGCAATTACTGAGTTTAAGAAAGCTATAGCTATCAATCCCAACGATGCTGTGGTGTATTATAATTTGGCTGTGGCATATTATGGTAAGAAAGAATACGATTTAGCTGTTGAGTATTGTGATAAGGTAATTGAGTTAGGGTATGAAGTTAATCCTGTATTTTTAAAACTTCTGAAATCATACCGGAAATAGGAATTTTAAAAAAGATATAACGATTCCATCATAAAATTTGATTGAGTAGTATAACTTGGTGAAATCTTTTGAAAATGGTATATCAAATTATCTATTAATTTTGTCAATTGAATAGCTTATGTTATAATAACTTCAATGAAAGTAGTATTTTTTGCCATAATTAAGCTTTTACTTATTATTTTTTTAGGTTTTTTTCTTTATCGCAAAAAAATCCTTACTCAGGAAGCATTAAAATTTCTTACCTTTCTTGTAGTAAATATCACAGTTCCTTTTCTTATCTTTACAGAAATTATTACTCATCTAAATTTAGAAAATGCTCCTCCTCTTTACAAATTTATCCTTTTAAGTATTTCTATTTTTTCTTTGGGATTGTTTTTAGGAATAATTTTTTCTCCTTTCTCTAAATTTCCCAGAGAATTCATTGCCTTGGTAAGTTTTCAGAATTGTGGATATCTACCTATGAATTTAGCTTTATTCCTTTTTCTTTCACCTTTAAGAGATACTTTTCTAATTTATATTTTTTTATATATTTTAGGATTCAATATTCTTATGTGGTCGGTAGGTAGCTTTTTAATATTCAAAAAGAAAAAAGAAGGGTTTAAGATGCGCTCTTTATTCACTATGCCTGTTATAAGCATTATTATCTCTTTGTTATGTGTTTATCTAAAAATAAACAGTTTTTTTCCTGACTTAATCATTTCTCCTTTGGCTTTAGTAGGTAAGATGAGTTTTCCCCTTTCTATGATTCTTTTAGGTGCTTGGCTGGCTAAAGGAGAAAAGTTAGCAAGTAAGGAAGCTTTATTAGCCAGTTTCATAAAACTATTTTTGCTTCCTCTTATCTTTTTCATGTTAATTTTAAAATTTAAACTTTTTTCTTTATGGGGCTTTTTTGTTCTTACTCAAGCAAGTATGCCTTCAGCAGCATCTTTACCTATCGTTGCTCAGATGAGAGGGGGAAATAGTGAAGTAGTCTCTTGTGGAGTTTTTCTTTCCCATATTTTAGCATTATTTACTGTGCCAATATGGTTATCTTTATTTTCCCAAATTAGTGGATTTAAATTCTGATGAAGATAGTATCTACTAACCGAAGGGCTTTAAAAGATTATCAGATTCTTGAAACTTATGAAGCAGGTATTGAACTCAAAGGAAGTGAAGTTAAATCTTTAAGGAGCAAGGGGTGCTCTATTGAGGATAGTTTTGCCAGACCTGAGAAAGGAGAGATTTATCTTTACAATATGCATATTCCTGAATTTGAGAAAAGTTCATATTTTAAGTTAGATCCTAAAAGAGAGAGAAAATTACTGCTGCATAAAAAAGAGATAAAGAGATTGATCGGTGCAGTTACGCGTAAAGGATTAACAATTATTCCTTTAAAAGTCTATTTTAATGATAGAGGATGGGCAAAAGTCGAAATTGCTTTAGCAAGAGGTAAGAAGTCTTATGAGAAAAAGAAGAAGATAAAAGAAAGAATTGCTTTAGAAGAGGCAAAAAGAGAATTAAAAAGATTCAGTAAATATAAATAATCAATTATGATAACAATTTAACTCACAGAGTTAACTGGAAAGTGTGAGCAAAATTATTCTAATTTTTATTAAATTATTTTAGAAATTAAGAGAAGTTTATCCATTTGTAATTACACTACCGCGAGTTTTTTAGCTTCTTCCAAATATTTAAATTTTGTAAATTCTTCTCTCTTGCTATATCCGTAACTGGAATTTGTGAAAAAATAGTTTGCATTACTTTATTATCGCAAGCTTCACATATTCCAAAGTGTTAGGTAAAATATAAAGATATCTGATGATTCATGGGATTGAAGATTGATGAATTAAACAAACGGATAAAAGAATGTAAAAGATGTAGGTTATCTCAAACAAGGCTGAACGTTATCTGCGGAGAAGGAAATTTAAATGCCAAAATTATGCTGATCGCTCAGGCACCGGGAGAAAAAGAAGATAAAGTTGGAAGGATGTTTGTTGGCCCTTCAGGAAAGGTATTAGATGAATTATTAAATAAAGCAGGAATTAAAAGAGATGAAATTTATATGACAAATCTGATTAAATGTATGCTTCCTGACTACAGAAAGCCCAAGCAAGATGAGATTGAAGCTTGTAGTTATTATCTGGAGGAAGAGATTAAATTGATAAATCCAGAGATTTTAGCCCCCTTAGGTTATTACGCAACCTGTTACATTTTTCAAAGATATGGCATTTTACCACCTTCAAGAACAGAATTCTCTAAAGTTTTTGGAAAGCTTTTTTTAGCTGAAGATAAAAAGATACTGCCTTTACCTCATCCCGCAACTTGCCTTTATAATCCTGACTTTAAACAAGATTTGATAAAAAGTTACAGAAAATTACATGTGTTACTTGAAGATTGCAAATGGTATCCGGTATGTCCGATGAGAAGATTTTATGAGGAAGGAAAGTTAAATAGGAAGTGGATAGAGCTGTATTGTAAAGGAGATTGGGAAAGTTGTATTCGTTATCAAATGGAGGAAGAAGGCAAATTTCATCCAGATTGGATGCTTCCTGATGGAACTTTAGATAAGAGATTAAAAGAGGAGGTAAAATATGAAAATCACTATTATTTATGATAATACAAGCACAAAGCCTGATTTGCAGGCTGACTGGGGATTTTCAGCACTTGTGGAAATTGAAGGAAGAAGGATTCTTTTTGATACAGGAGCAGATGGAGATATTTTACTTTCCAATATGGAAAAGCTTAAAATTAATCCTCAAGATATTGAAGATATTTTTATTTCTCATCTTCACTGGGATCATACAGGTGGTTTATCATCTTTTCTTCAGCTGAATAATAAAGTGAAACTCTGGGTTCCTTCTTATCTTTCTGAAGAAAGAAATGCAGGAGAAGTTATAGAAGTAAAAATGCCTACAAAACTTTATGAAGGAGTTTACTCTACAGGTGAACTTGATGGAATAGAACAATCCCTCTGTGTTGAGACAGAAAAAGGTATTGTAATTATTGTTGGATGTTCACACCCAAAAATGGAGCATATCCTTAAGGCAGCTTCCCAGTTTGGAAAAGTTTATGGTATTATAGGAGGCTTGCATGGAACCAAACCCATTTCTTTAAAAGACTTAGATTTAATTTGTCCAACCCATTGCACTCAATACAAATCAGAAATAAAATCTCTTTATCCTGAAAAGTATATTGAGGGAGGGGTAGGGAAAGTAATTGAGATTTAAAGGGATTATGGTAGCTAAAAAAATTATGATTCAGGCAACTGGTTTTGGAACTGGCTCTGGAAAAAGTTTTTTAGTTGCTTTAATTTGCAAGCTTTTTAGTGAAAGAGGTTATAAAGTAGCACCTTACAAAACTTTAAATTTAACCTCAGTAACTTATATCAAAGATAGAAAAGAATTTGGATATGCTCAAGCATTACAAGCTATATCTGCCGGAGTGGAGCCAGATTATAGAATGAATCCGTATACTCTAAAACCTTTAGGCGATGGCAAATTTGATATATTTTTAGAAGGTGAATGTGTAAAGAGAAATTACGACCTTAAAAAAGATTTTATAAAAGCAAGTTTGAAACAGATGTTAGGGTTTAAAAAGAGATTCGAGGACATAAAAAATGCAGCTGAAAGGGCCTTAAAAGCTTTGTCAAAAGAATATGATATCATTTGTATTGAAGGCTCAGGGCCAACGAAACTTTTTGGTTTCGGGCCTTTTAGTGAATTACTCGAAATAGCCAATATGGAAACAGCTAAAATTGCCGATGCTCCTGTTCTCTTTCTTACCGACAATTTAGATTCCATTCCAGGAGCACTATCTTATTTAAATTCAGAAGAAAAGAAAAGGGTAAAAGGAATAATTTTAAACAAATTGAAAACTGATGAGTTTTTAGCTATGGGAATAAAAGAGAAATATATAAGACTGGGAATAAAAAGAATCAAATCAGTTTATCAAAAAAAGATTGGAAAAGATATTTTAGGTATTATTCCTTATTTCCCAGAGTTAGCAAAACTTCCTGATTTAGATCCCATTGCTTCTTCTTCTAAAATTCCTTTTGATATTTGGAAAAAAGTAATAGAAAAGATTTCAAAAAGGATAAAAGAATATATAGAGCTGGATAAAATTTATAAGATTATGAGATAATTATTGCTAAATGAATTCTAAATTCTTAATTTCAATAGGTATTTTAATTTTAGCAGGAATAGGAATTTGGTTTGTAATTCAAATTCCTGTTAAAGAAGCAAAGTCAGAACAGCTAAAAATGTTGAGGATTTCTACCGAGCCAAAAGAGGAAGGAAATCCAGAAATAACTTTAATTTCTGTGTATGATAATTATCAAATAGATACAAGGCTTGAAACTGCCTGGGGTTTTGCTACTTTGATAAAAACACCTTATGAATCAGTACTTTTTGACACGGGAGGAGATTCAAAAATTTTGCTTTCTAATATGGAAAAATTAAATATTGAACCTTCTTCAATTAAAAAAGTAGTTATTTCTCATATTCATGCAGATCATATAGGAGGATTGGAGGGTTTTTTAGAAAAAAATAATGATGTTACAGTTTTTATTCTCAAGTCATTTCCTCAGTCTGTTAAAAATATGATAGTCCAGAAAGGAGCAAAATTTATAGAGATTTCAGCTTCAAGAAAAATTTCTGATTTTATTTATACAACAGGTCAACTTCCCGGACCTCCAGAAGAGCAATCATTAATTATTGATTCAGGAAAGGGACTGGTAATCATTACAGGTTGTGCTCATCCTGGAATTGTAAACATTGTAAAAAAAGCTAAAAAATTAATGAAAAAAGATAAGATATACTTGGTTATGGGAGGATTTCATCATCCCCCTATATCTTGCGTTAAAGAATTCAGAAAATTGCAGGTTGAAAAAGTTGCTCCATCTCATTGCACAGGTGATTTAGTGAAAGAAGCTTTCAGAAAGGAATATAAAGAAAATTTTATTGAATATGGAGTGGGGGAAATAATTGAAATTAAATAAAAGGTTGAACGTTTTTTGCACAAATTATTTCTATATTTCTTAGTTCAACCTCTAAACTCATAACGCTTGTTTTATCAACTTGCAGGAAGTTCTTTAAAAAACTAAAATATTTGATAAAATATCTTAAGAATCAAAAGGCAAGTTTTTATAAGGAGGAAAGATACACATATACTCACGGTGTATAACAGAACTTTCTGGTTTCACTTCACGCCTTTTTAAGATTTGTTTTATTACTGTTCTGCAAACTTTGAGTATATCGTGGTTATAAATAAAATCTTGTAAAATAAGTATCTGCTGTGAACTCAAAACTTAAAATCATAATTAGGATTTTAACTGTTGGAGTTATCTTAATTTGTGGATGGCGGGTTTTAAGTAATCAACTATCTGAAAGTAGTCCAAGCAGAAAGATATACAGAAAAGGTGAGCCAGTCATTTTTTCAATAAATGCAAAAGTTAAACTCTGGACCAACGAACTTCCTTTTAAAATTGTAAACGAGAAAGGAAAAGATGTAAAATTAAAACATTCATGTATTGGATTTATAGGTAGTGGAATTGATCAGTATTGCGAGGATGGAAAAATAGTTGAGAAAGTAATCTATCAGCTTTGTAACTTTTCAAAAAAATGGTGTTATGGCTGTAGTGATGCGATATTTCAAAGAGAAGAATATGTCAATGAAGCCTTTGTTTGGGATCAAAAAGAATATGTTAGGATAACTGAAAAATGCGGAGATAAAATCATTCACAGAGAAGTAAAAAAACAAGTTCCAGAAGGTAAATATCAAATTATTGTAAATGGAAAGGTTATTAAGGAATTTGTAATAGGCTCAAAGCATGAGAGTTGGAAGCAACAACCTAATGAAATTCAAGTTGAAAATACAACAAAAACTTTATGTAGACCAATGTTTTGTGTTACTTACTATTGTGATAAAAATTTAAAGTATTGTGACAAAGAAAATGCTTTTGGCATTTTAGTTAGACCTCCTTCTCCTGATTGCATTGGTAAAACAATTTACAAGATAAAAGGAAAGACCGTGAGCAAAAAAGAATTCTATACGAGAATTGATGAAAAGAATAAAGAATGTGGAAATTGTATTATACCTCTACCTCAACCTTGTAGATAAAATAGGCGATTATAAAAAATTTGACACCAAAAATTTGATATGTTTATGGTGCCAGTGAATAAAATTACTCTATTTTCTCCTCAGAATAGAGGCATGTTGAAAAGGATGTATTACTATGATAGAAAATGGATTTTTTGAATTAGCTTTTCCTGGTATAGTAGCTTTATTTATATTAATAGCTTTATTCATAATATTCGTGTGGTTACCAAGAGTATTTAAAAGGCATTCTATCTTTTTAAGTCTTATCCAGAGATACTCTCTTAAAGATATCTTTATCTGGATGTTTAAAAATACAGAGATAAGAAGACGGGTTTTGATTACGATAGGAATTTTGATAATCCTGCGTATAATGTTTTTCATTCCCTTACCAGGCATAAATATCTCTGCTTTACAAGATTTTTTAGGTAAAATACAAAATCCGTTTTTTTCAACCAAAATTGAACTTTTTACTAAAATGGCAAGAAGCCTTACGATTTTTAGTCTAGGTCTTATGCCATTTTTTTCGGCTTGTTTGTTATTACAGATTGGTTCTATTTTTCTCCCCTTCTTGAGACGACTTACTTTTGGTGGTGAGCAAGGTAGAAATGGACTCTTGAGATATACATATATCCTTACAATACTTTTATCTATCCTTCAGGCTTACTTTCTTACCTCTTGGATACTTATTAAAGAACCACATCTTGTTGCATTACCTGCTTGGCAGTTTAGACTAATTACTATTCCTATATTGGTTGGCGCAGTTATCCTTTTACTTTTTATAGCAGATATTATTACTCGATATGGCATTGGTAATGGCGTTGCAGTTATAGTTGTATCTTATTTTCCTATAAGACTTTTATTAGCTACTAAGGAGGTAGCTATTCTTCTTTTTCAAATCAAACAAATATCAGATGGGATAGTTTATTCGTTAATTATACTTCTTATCGGGATTATATGGGGTAGTTTTTATTTTACAAGAATGGGAAAGATAATAGAGATAAGAAATAAAAACCTTCAGGAGAACTCCATTTATTTACGACCCACTATCGTAGGATACATACCTTTAGGATGGACTAATACTATAATCTTTTTGTTTGCGGTGCATCTACCATTTCTAAAATCTTCATTATTTGTCCGCTTTCTAATTCCAATTATTAAATGTATTCTTGTTTTTGTTCTTACATATGTATATGCTCTGATTGTTTTTAAGCCAAAGTATATACAAAATCTATTAAAGACTTACGGAGTTACCGTTATTGAAGAGGATAGCAGATTTATTGATAGGTTTTTAAAATATAATTTGAAGAAAGTTTTAATATTTACAGGACTATTTCTAATAGGTGTCATGTTCATTCCTGATTTGATTACTCATCTTTTAAAAATGCCTTCTTATGCTATAGTAAGTTTATTTGACTGGGCAGTGCTTATCCCCTTTGTTGGGGTAATTTCAGATATTATCCAGCAGTTAGAGTTTTTCAAAGATAAAGAGTCTTCAGGAAAAACATGGAGTATTTGCTATATTGCCTTGGGTGAGAATGAAGCCAATATCAAAAAGGCATATTTAATAAGTCAAGGCATTCCTTCGTTGGTTGAACCTTTGAGGTTTAGTTGGGGTATGCCTATTAGAACGATAGTGGATCAATATAGAATATACGTACCCAAAGATAAAAAGGAAATGGCGAGAAATTTAATTTTAGAATTGGAAAAGAATACTAAAAACTAAACCTATTTATATAATAGAACCATTTCCACCCCAGGGGTGGAAAGTAAAAGTATAAGTGATTTTAGAATTAGAAATGAGAAGAGGCATACTTTATCATAAGGAGGTGAAAAAATAATGAGCCAGAAAACTTTAAAGATTATCTTAACTCTATTTATACTATCTGCCTTGATTATTATCTGTGGGGTTTTTGTTTTGTCTCCGATTATGATGGAGAAAGCAGAAATTTGGGAAAGTTCTGCGAGGATGCTTTCATATTTTCAAAGATTGGGTTTATCTATTAGTTATCTTTTCAGAGCTTATGGAGGATTATTAATAGGACTTTGGATATACACTTATCTAGCCTCTTGCCTGCAAATTATCGCAGTTAAGACAGATACAGAAAATGGATGGCTTGCCTGGATTCCAATTGCTAATATTTATCTGAGCTGTAAAATTGCGGGAAAACCAGGTTGGTGGATTTTACTTCTTTTAATCCCTGTAGTAAATATATTTATTTCAATTATTGTATGGATGGAAATAGCAAAAGCTTGTAATAAGTCTGATTGGTTAGGGATATTGATGATAGTTCCTATAGTTAATCTTATTGTGCTGGGTTATTTAACTTTTTCGGAGTAGATTTATTTTAGTCCATTTTGTTTACTAAAAAGGAGAGGGAGGGGTTATGAAAAGGAAGAGTGTAATTCTTTTTTTAATTTTTATTTTAGGTTTAACCTATAGCTGCAGTAAAGAAACTAAGAAGATTCCTCAGGATATTTCTCTGGAATCTCTTTTACCTGATTTAGGACTTCATGGTTATGAGACTAAAGAAATATTTAAGGCTAATAGAGAGAATCTTGTTCAATTGTATAAAAGCGTGGCTCAGCGATTTGGTATTGATATTGAAAGTATAAAAGATAGAATACCTATAGACAGAATCAGCGGAATATATGAAGGAAGAGGAAGGAGATTTACTATAACAATTCAAAAATATAGAAGTGAAAAAAGTGCAAAGAAGGAACTTAATCGAGAAGTTAAAAATAGTAAAGAAATACAAGAATTTCTCAATCGCCAAAAGTCTATTATGGAGCTTAGATTGAAAAAGGTAAGAGTAAACGGAAGAGAAGGTTATTATCAAATATATGGAGGCGGACCTGTAGGAGAGGTAAGACGTCAATATGAGACTAAACTTTTCTGGATGAACGGTGTGTATATTTTTGAAATTTCTTCTATTGGAGAGGAAATTTGGCCAGAAGAGGAGATTATAAAAATAGCAGAAGAAATAGGATATTAGTATATTGAAGTTAATTTTAAACATAGATAGTTGTTTGGCTAATTGATTTTAATAAGGAAAGAGATAAAATAATGATGTTGAATTTGCTGGCTCAATGGAAATTTTAGATTTAATAAGAACAAGAAGGTCAGTAAGAAGATTTAGAAAGGAGAAAATTTCTTCCAGAACAATAGAGAAAATTTTGGAAGCAGGAAGATGGGCACCTTCAGGTTTAAACAATCAACCCTGGAAATTTATGGTTTTAGAGGAAGAAAGAAAAGACAACTTAGCCAAATATACAAAATATTCTCATATTATTAAAGGAGCAGACAAACTTATTCTGTTATTTTTAGATAAAAAAGCCTCTTATCATTATGAGAAAGATTTAATGGCAATAGGAGCCTGTATTCAGAATATGCTTTTATATATTCATTCTAAAAAATTAGGTGCTTGCTGGTTGGGGGAGATTTTAAATAAAAGAGAAGAGATTAATAAAGCTTTGAACCTTCCTGAAAATTTAGTATTAGAGGCAGTTATCGCTTTAGGGAAACCTTTGAAACTACCCAAGAAAGGAAAAAGAAAAAGTTTGAAAAAATTAGTCTTAAAAGCTTAGGTTTTAATTTTTTATAAAATTCTTTGAACTTTTAACCTCTTAAGGTGTCTAATAATATAGAGGATAGAGAAATTATTGAGAAGTTTTTAGAAGGAGATATTACATATTTTGATAAGCTTGTTTTAAAGTATAAACAGATGGTTTTTAATGTATGTTTAAAAATGTTAGGTAATTATGAGGAAGCTTTAGAAGTTAGCCAGGATATATTTTTAAAAGTTTATGAATCTTTGAAAAATTTTAGATTTGAAGCTAAATTTTCTACTTATCTTTATAAAATTACTCTAAACTCTTGCAGAAGTAGATTGAGAGCTTTAAGAAGAAGAAAGAAGTTAGAATATTTCTCTATAGATGAACCTCTTGAAACTGCTGAAGGCAGATTAAAAAGAGAATTTGAAGGGTCTCACCCTAATCCTAAGGAAGTTTTAGAAGAAAAAGAAAAACAGTCTTTGGTGATAAAAGCATTATTTTCTTTAAATCCTG
>CAZBLX010000025.1:0-4408 GCA_964492865.1 uncultured Planctomycetia bacterium
CAAATATATCCTGTAAGATCAGGAATAGGATGGGTTTTATCATCATCAGGCATAGTCAAGATAGGAATCATTGTGATTGAACCCTTTTTACCTTTTATTCTTCCCGCGCGTTCATAAATTGTAGCCAAATCTGTATACATATATCCGGGATACCCTCGTCTTCCGGGAACCTCACGTCTTGCATTAGAAACCTCTCTTAAAGCCTCACAGTAAAAAGTCATATCAATCAAAATCACAAGAACATGCATTTCTAACTCAAACGCTAAATATTCTGCACAACTTAAAGCAAAGCGAGGTGTGGAAATTCTTTCTACCGCCGGTTCATTAGCCAAATTGATAAATAAGACAGAATTTTTAAGTGCCCCTGTTCTTTTAAAATCCTCAATAAAAAAGTTTGCCTCCTCAAAAGTTATTCCCATACCAGCAAAAACAAGAGCAAATTTTTCTTCAGCAGTCAATATTCGTGCCTGACGAGCGATTTGGGCAGCTAACTGATTATGTGGAAGACCTGAACCAGAAAATATGGGAAGTTTCTGACCCCTCACTAAAGGATTCATCCCATCAATAGCAGAAATTCCTGTCTGGATAAATTCTTGAGGATAATCTCTTGCCTGAGGATTGATAGGCACTCCATTTATATCTATGTATTTTTCCGGGTAGGGAGGAGGTAAACCATCACGGGGCATTCCTCTTCCATTAAAAATTCTTCCCAAAATATCACCTGATACTGCAAATTCCTCTGTTTTTCCTAAAAATCTTACCTTACTTTTATCTATATCTATCCCTCTTGTTCCCTCAAATACCTGAACCACAGCTAAATTCTCACTTACCTCCAATACCTTACCAAAACGCTTACTTTTATCAGGAAGAATAATTTCTGCCAATTCTGCAAAAGCAACACCTTCAACTTTTTCTACAACCAAAAGCGGACCCCTGATTTCTGTTATTGTCTGATACTCTTTAAACATTATCCAATTCCTCTTTTATCTTTTCCTCCAAATCTATAATCTCTTTTAACCTATCTTCAGGAATAAACTTTGCCTGAGCAATTATCTCACGAGATGGAATACTTAAAATTTTATTTAACTCCTTTCCCTGCTCAAGAAGCTGACTACTTTTAAAATAAAAACTCATAATTAATCTTAAAAGATGATATTGTTTTTTTAAGGAAGTGTAAGTATCTTCAGGTATAAAAGCATTCTGATGCAGGAAATCTTCCCGAATTAAACGTGCAGTTTCCAATTTCAATTTATCCTGAGACGATAAACCCTCCTCACCCACCAGACGTGCTATCTCTTTCAATTCTTCCTCTTCCTCCAGAATTTTCATCGCTTCTTTTCTTAAATCATCATAATCAGAAGCTATACTTTTTTTAAATTCTTCCAAAGTAGTATGATACAAAGAGTAACTGGTAAGCCAGTTAATTGCGGGAAAATGTCTTGCATTAGCCAGTTTATCATCCAAACTCCAGAATACCTTCACCACTTTAAGTGTTGCCTGAACTACAGGGTCTGATAAATCTCCTCCTGGAGGCGAAACCGCCCCAATTATACTTAAAGCTCCCACACGCGAATCACTCCCTAAACATAAAACCTTTCCTGCTCTCTCATAAAACTCTGCCAGACGTGCCGGCAAATATGCCGGATACCCTTCCTCTCCCGGCATCTCCTCCATACGTCCAGAGATTTCTCGCAAAGCCTCAGCCCAGCGAGAGGTTGAATCTGCCATCAAAGCTACCGAATACCCCTGATCTCTAAAATACTCTGCAATTGTAATCCCTGTATAAATACTTGCTTCACGCGCTGCTACTGGCATATTAGAAGTATTAGCAATAATTACTGTGCGTTCAAGTAAAGGTCTGCCTGTATGGGGATCTTTTAATTCAGGAAAAGATAATAAAAGATCTGCGGTCTCATTTCCTCTCTCTCCGCAGGCAATGTAAATAATAATTTGCGCATCACACCACTTGGCAAGCTGATGCTGAATTACGGTATTATGATAAAATGTAGGAATATTGCCTCCTATAAAATTATGCGTATCTTCTACCTCTAAATCATAAACATCAAAATCTCCCTCTACTTTTTCAATTTGAATAATTTCATCCAAAATTATCTCCTCCAGTAATTTATCCACCTCTTCTAAGGTTTTATCTTTTAAAACCTTGGTAATTGTATGAAAGGTGTTTCGGGTTAAATTTTCTTTTAAACCAAAATAATTATGGATTTCTACTCCTTTATTCTTAAGTAACTGATAAGGGGAGCCGGCTTTTCTGTAGATTTTTTCCAGATAAGTTGAGGAGGGAAGAATATCTCTACTGTTAAAAGAAGCTCTTTTATCATTAAGATATTTCTCTATTTGGATATATTTAGGATGAGACAGATAACTATAATTAAAGAAGATTCTAATATTATCTTTGCCTCTTATAAATATCCGATAATAAGTGGAATTTTTAACCCTCTTTTCTTTTACTGAATACACTATCCCTAATTTAGTCAAAAGATATGATAAATCTTTCTGCATTTGAGAAGAGGCAGTAGTAATTTCTACCTCTCCTTTCTTTTGATTGAAAGTGCCGTCACATATAAAATAACCACCTAAAAATTTTCCCAAAACATTGCGAGGATTATTTATAAATTTGGAAGGCAACCTCAAGTTACGTGCTTTCTTATACTCAGGAACTCCCAAAAATTTTAACAAATCCACCACAACTTTAGAATGAATCACTAAACTTTTTACACTTCTTAATTTCTTAAACTCAGGCTTTATATCAAAAATTTTATGAACCAGTTCTTTAAATAAATTCAAACATATCTCATCGTTATTATAAAATCTTAATGTTGTTTTTTTAAAGGTACCATCAGCAAAAAACATTCCCAAAAAAAGAGAAAAATCTTCATCAAAAAAAGTAGGCAACTTAACAGCATGTGATTCTCTTTCTGCTTTAATTTTAGAATAAATAATCTTTTCGCCTCCTAATTTCTCTATTTTGTTAATAAATTCTATTGTAGGATTATTTCTTCCTAAGTAATATTCAGTCAAAACTCTATAATCTATCTCTAAAAGTTGAGATAGTCTCTTACGGGAAGAGTATTTTTTAGAAAGTTTATCTATTATTCTCCGCAGATGACTTTTTGCTTTCTCATCAGATACCCTTTTATCTACAAAAACTTTTTGCCACTCTATTTTCTCAACTCTTTCTTCAGACTTGCCTAAAATACGTGGAGCAACAATAAAATCTCCTACTTTTAAAAATTGAACTTCTTTTTCTTCTATTTTAAAAATCTGAGGGTTGAATATAAACAATTTATGCACAGGGGTAACTTCTAATTTTCTTCCTGCGCGAGTAGTAATTCGTAACAAAAAATGTGATTTCCCTTTATAAAGAGTGATTGCCCTTTTCTCTACAATCCTTTCTCCATTAAAACTTAAAACACTTAAAGGTGCTTTTAGAAAAATAAATTCTTCATCAGAAGAAAGAAATCTTTCTCCTTTATCTTTATACATTTGATAAATTTCTTTTATAGGAAGAATTCTTCCATCTGCCAAAAGAAGAGGAGTGTCTGGACTTACACATTTTCCCGCCCCAAAAGGTCCCGGTACACAGGCAGTTCCTCCTTTAGCTACCGGGAAAAATGTATCCAAAACTCGCTGTCCAGTAGAAAGAATCTCGGAAGGCATCAATCTTTCTTTAAAAGGACGCGGAACCCTTATTGGCCAGACCTGGTATAACTTTATATCAATTATTTTCTCATCTTTATCTTTAAGTTTGCAAACTACATCTTCTACAAAAAACTCCCCTTCTTTTATCTCTACAATTTCAGCTTCTTTAACATAAGGAGGAACCATTATTTTATGCTTGATTAAACCTGTCTCTTCAACTTCTCCGATTATATCTCCTCCAACAACTCTATCCTTAACTTTTTTTAAAGGCTTAAAAAACCATTTTTTCTTTCTCTCTAATGCAGGTATATCCACACCTCTTTTTATAAAATCTCCCTCTTTTTTATAAATCTCATCTAAGGGACGCTGAATACCATCAAATATCTTTCCCAAAAGTCCTGGACCTAACTCCACACTTAAAGGTTTATGCATCAAAGTTACCGGCTCAAAAGGATGTAGCCCTGATGTCTCCTCATACACCTGGATAAAAGCTAAATCTTCCTTTAACTCAATTATCTCTCCAATTAATCCTAAGTTGCCCACCTTCACCACATCATACATCTTTGCCCCTTTACAATTCTTTGCCACAACTAAAGGTCCACTTATTCTTGCTATATAAGGCTTATCCATAGGCTTTCTCTCCTACTGTAGTCTTAATAATCTTTTTAATTATTTCTTCAAAAAGCAATCTTCCTTCTTTATCTATCAAGGAAACAATTAATTTACCTGGATATTTTCTTTTCAACTC
>CAZBLX010000025.1:4508-6430 GCA_964492865.1 uncultured Planctomycetia bacterium
CAAAAAGCAGTTCTAAATATAAAGAGAAATCTTTTAAACAATCAATCTTTCTGCTTTCAAAAATATCCTCAAAAAAAATTTTCAAATCTTCCTCTACCAAGGAAGAACAAATATTTTTCAAAAACACCTCCTCTTTATCTAACCAAATACTTATGGAATCAAAATCACCAGGTTCTTGGTAAATGAAAAAATAATCTTTAAGTTCACCCAAAGCTTTTTTAAAATCAGAAAGAACCAATCCTTCTAAAAGTGATTTAGGAACAATCTTTCTCTCCAAGCTCCCCACTCTTCCTAAAGAAAAACTATACTCCCACCTCATCCAGAATCTTTTTAATCTCTTTATTATACTTTTCTTTTAAAAAATTTAAAAACTCCTCTATACTTAGCCTTTCCTTTATCTTTTCTTTTCTAAGAATAATTTCTTTCTCAGGGATAAAATGAGGGTTCTTCTCTAAAAAATTTTTAACCTTTTCTAAAGCAACCTGAATTATTCTTTCTTTTTTCTCCAGAATTTCTTTTCTTATCTTGAGTTCTTCTTTAAATAAATTTTCTTTTTCCTGAGCGATCAATCTTTTTTTATCCTCCTCAAATAAATTGTTAAAATAATCTTCTGCCTCTTCCTCTATATCTTTTAAAATCTCTTTACGTTTTTCTTGCGCCCCGTGTAAAATTTTCTCTTTCTCTTTTAATTTTTCTTCTTTCAGTCTATTAAAAAGTTTATCTAATTCATTCATAGCTTTATCCCATTAAGAAGTAACAAAGATGCTAAAAGCCCTAAAACTGCATAAAACTCAACAAAGACAGCCATAACCAGAGGTTTTATGAATTCGCGAGGATTTTTAGAAACCATATAGACTCCTGTAGCACAGACTTTTCCCTGATGGATACCTGAGAAAAGTCCTGCTATTGCTATGGGAAGGCAGGAAAAAAATATGCTCCATCCCTGAGAATAACTTACTGAAACCACTGCTTTCCCTAACATTCCCAATTTCATTATTCCAATTATCCCAATCAAAAATCCATAAATACCCTGCGTTCCGGGAAGTGCAGTTAACAAAAGCAAAGGAACAAAATGCTCTGGATTCTCCGCCATAACTCCGTTAGAAGCTTGTCCTGCAATTCCCACACCAACTGCTGAACCAACTCCTGCCAGTCCTACTGCTAAAGCAATTCCCAATATACTTATTGCCAAACCTAACTCCATCTTCTCCTCCTTCTAATCAATTAATCTAACATACTTTGTATTTATTTTTAAAGGAGAAAAGAATTTATAACCCAACCGGAAAAATTTAGAGAAAAACTCCACAAATTGAAGACGTGCTGAATGTATAAATCCACCCATCAGATTAATCAAAAGATTAAAGATGTGTCCTCCTAAAAAAATCAAAAGAAAGATTATATAACCAATAATAGGAATTCCCAAAGCCTGTTTAGCCAAAAGATTGACCACCATCGCAATCACCCCTGTTGCCATTCCCAAAGCTAAAAGTCGTGAATAAGATAAAATATCGGAAAAATACTTTGTAATTCCATAAAGTTCATATAAACCTTGAGGTATTCTTTTAAAAATATTTTTATCTTTTGAGGAAAAGAACAAAATATTTAAGACAAATATTATACTCAAAATTTTTAAAAAAGATAGTTTAAAGATAAAATAAAAAGGCAAAACCAGAAGCAGCCCCATCCAGCTTAAACTGCTAATAAATACCTGATTCTTTTCCTTTATCTCTAAAAAACACTTTATCCCTAAACCAAGAAGAACCTGAATATAACCCAGAATTAGACAAAAAAGAAGAAAATTGAAAGGTTTGTTTATCATATCCATAATTTTGAAAGGCAAACTAAACCCTAAAAACCCTCCCAAAGCTAACCCTACAGAAGTCGTAGAAATTCCCAGATAAAAAAGCAACTTAAAAAAATTT
>CAZBLX010000025.1:6530-10248 GCA_964492865.1 uncultured Planctomycetia bacterium
TAACCCTACAGAAGTCGTAGAAATTCCCAGATAAAAAAGCAACTTAAAAAAATTTCTCCCTTGGGGAGTCAGGTTTTTTTTCCTCAAAATATAAAGTGAAAATAAAGAAAGAATAACGCCATATCCAGCATCAGAAATACATATTCCCACAAAAAGAAAAAAGAAAGGAGCCAAAATTAAAGTAGGATCTACCGAAGATGGATGCGGTGGCCCATACATATCTACAATTATCTGAAATGGAGCAATTGTTTTTTTATTCTCTAAAAGAGTCGGCGGTTTCTCCTGAGAAAGTGGTTCTCTCAATTTAAAGAAAACAAAATCTTTAAATTCTTCCATTACATTTAAAAATCTCCTCTCATCCTTTTTTGCAATCCACCCAGAAAGATAAAAAAAGCTATTTGTCTTTTTTAAAAAAGAACAGATGTTTTTTTTAAAATTTTTATTATTCAGAAAATCATAAACCAAAATTATATCTTTTTTAATCTTTGCATATTCTTTAAGGTTTTTTTCACTTTCTTCTAATTTTTTCTCCAAATCCTTAATCCTATTTTCAAAAATATTATCTATCACCAAAAATGAGCTTTCTGGATACTCTTTTAAAATATCATAAGGCAGTTTTAAAACTTTAATCTTATTTTCTTCCAAAAACTTAAAAAAATCTTTATTTTCTTTTCCCACACAGACCAGATAAATATCTTTCTCCACATGTTTTAAATTTAACCCTTTTTTCTTTAAAATCTCTTTTTCCTTCTTATTTATTTTTAAAAAAACTAAAGAAAGATATTTAAGGGAGGCTAGATTCTTATAATTTAAAGGAAAGGATAAAAAAGGCGCGATCTCTTTTCTTTTTTCCTCAAGAATCCTTTTCTCTTTTAAAATCTCTTCTCTGTTTTTGGCAATCTCTTCAATCCTCTTAATATGAGAAAGGTTTTCTTCAGGAGAAATTTTTTTAAATTCATCTTTTTTTATATAAATTCCACCAGAGAATATCTCCTCCAAAAAACTTTTCTCCTCATAATCTTTTAAAATCTTTATCACTCTTTCTATATTTTTTAATTCACCTTCCTCTTTAATTTCCTCCTCTAATTCCGGATGAAATATCTCCTCCTCCTGCAACCGCTCAATTATTTTTTCCCTTAAAGAGAGAAATCCCAAAATATCTACATGTTTAACTCTGACTATAGCCATCTTTTATCTTCTGACATAGAAACTGAAAAACTTTCTCTATGATCTCTTTCTCTTTCTCCTCAAGCTTTTTTATTTTTTCTCTTTTTTCTTTCTTCATCCTTTCTAATTCCTTTTTGCTTTCTTCTTCTATCCTTTTCTTAAAAACATTCAACATCTCAAGATATTTCTTTTTCCTTCTTTCAAAAATCTCCTCTCTCTCTTTATATGCAGAATTTATTATTATAGAGGCTTGCTTTTCTGCTTCTTTAACAATCTCCTCAATATTCTCTTCTTTCTTTTTTACCTCTTCTAAAAAATCCTTTAAAGAATTATCCATCTTCTAAAATTTTTAAAGAAAGACCAATATCAGTAACAATTATTTTTCCTGCAAATTCATCTCCCTGATTGAGAAAAAAACCTAATTTGGGGGCAAGAAAAGTTATTGTATAATCTGCTTTAACAACAGGGGTATATTTTACTCCTTCATCAGGAAACAGTCCAGAAGGAATATCACAGGAAATTATTTTTTTACCACTTTCATTTATAAATTGAATAACTTCCTTAAGCAACAAAGAAATTTCTCCTCTTATCCCTATCCCCAGAATTCCCTCCAGAATAAAATCTTTCCTCTGCACAATCTTTTTTAATTCTTCTAAATCCTTCTTTTCCTTTATAAAATATATCTTCTTAAACTTCTCCAAAATTGAAAGCTGAAATTTTACTTCTTGATTGGGCTCTTTCTCTTTTATTAAAGCAATATCAACCTCATATCCATTACTTAAAAGTTTCCTTGCACAAGCTAAAGTATCAGCACCATTATTGCCCCATCCAGCAATTACCAAGCAAGTTCTGCCTAAATTAAGTTGGTTTATATGAAAAAACAAATTACTTGAGGCATTTTCGATAAGAATTCTTTCCTCCAGTCCTAAATCAATCGCTTTTTTATCCAGCTTTTTTATTTTTTCTTTGGGAAGAGCGGATAAAAATAATTTAGCCTTTTCAAATACTTGATTAAAATTTTCTCTTTCTAAAATCAATTTATAAGCTGAGAAATCATTTTTAATATGAGAGAGAAACTCATCTTCATATTTTAAAGGAAGTGTGGCAATCACTTTTTTTCTTCTTAAGGCTTCCTCTACAACTTTTTTGAATCTTGAAGAAAACAACTCCATCTTTCCTATCTCATCAATAACTATATATTCTGAACTTTCAACTGCTTTCTCTAATGTCTTGATAGCAACATTCTCAAAAATTTCTAAATCAACATAGTATGAGGAAACTTTATAAGAAGTTTTAAAATCACGATGAGCAAATATTGCCTCTTTTTTTCTTTTTATTGTCTTTATTTTAAACCCCGCTCTTTTCTTCTCCTCTCTTATCTCTTCCGTATAAAAACCATCAGCATTTTTTATAAAAGGAACTAATCTTTTTATAAGGGTGGTTTTTCCTACCTTAGGGAGACCTGAAAGGAAAAGATGCATCCGTATTAATGGCCGGGATCTTGTTTTTT
Organism: uncultured Planctomycetia bacterium; assembly: GCA_964492865.1. GTDB lineage: Bacteria > Omnitrophota > Gorgyraeia > Duberdicusellales > 4484-171 > CAZBLX01. Next base: position 9,208 of record CAZBLX010000025.1, read on the forward strand.
TTTCTTAAACAAATCTAAAAATCTATCTTCATATTCTTTATACACATTCCAGTGATCCAACTCCTCTTTTAACTGCCTTGCCTTGGAAATATCTTTTTTTGCCTCCTCAAATAGTTTCTCTATTTTTTCTCTTGCTGATTGAGGAAGTTTTGTGTAAGCAGCTAAATCTTTTTTTATCTTCTCAATATCTTCTTCACTTAAAGGCAACTTTTCTTGAGGAATTTCTCCTTTAAGATAAGAGATTAATTTATCAACTTCTTCTTCTACAAATTTTGCTCTCTCAATAATAGGGGTTAAATTCAGATGTAAATTAAAATAATCATTTAAAATCTCTAAAATTTTTAATGTTGCTTTAGGATTTTCTATCTGCACAGTATAAAAAGGAATCTCCGCTAAAAAACAGACTCCTTCTATTTTCTGTCTTTTAGCTACACCCAAAATCAATCCATTTAAACCTGTGATTTGACCCTGCTGGAGAATTTTTAAAGGATAAGAGCGAATGTCTTCTATCATCTTGGCACTGGTTGCACCAATCCATACTGAAGAATCACTTTTATGATCAATTGCTTCTGGTTTAGCAGCAAAACTGATAAGCATTTTAACTTTAAATTTCTTCACATATTTTATAATCTCTCTTGCCAAATCTTCTGCCTTCTCTAAGGGGGGTTGAGCCTCTCCTAAAAAAAGAAGAATATCAGAGGGAGAAAATTTTTTATAATAGAAAAAGCCTGCCGGAATTGTGGGAAGTTCAATTATCCCTTTCTCCACAATAACTGCCTGAGGTTTAAAAAAACTTTGTGCTTCCAATTTGGCAAATACTTTTAAATCTAAAGCTTCCTTTAAAAATAAAGCTGTTTTATATGCAACTTCTCCCATTCCTGGCCAGGCACAGATAAAAATAGGATTTTTTAAGCGAGGAATTAGTATCTCTTTTATCATATCTCCTAATTTATCATAAACCTTTTAAAAAGCAAGAATTTTATCTTAAAAGATTGCGTCGGCAAAATTGATCTACTTTTAATTCCATTTTAACTCCTCAAA
>CAZBLX010000026.1:0-10177 GCA_964492865.1 uncultured Planctomycetia bacterium
GCTTTGGATGAACTTAAAGAAAAAGAAGGGAAAATAAGAGTTTTTGTAAGATAAAAGAAAGGGGGAAGATGAAAGATTCAAAAATTAAAAATATTATATTTTTGTTTATTTTTGTTCTGGCAGGAGTGATTGGATTATCTTTGAAAGTTGAGGCTTGCACAGAAACACGATCTTGTCCTGCCTATTGCGACAATCACAGATATTACGATGCTCCTGATCAATCGTGTACATACTCTAAAGCATGTTGTGGAACTTGTTGTGGTGAGTATGGGTGCTGGTGTTGTAGAGGATATTCCTGTGCTTGTGCCACACCCTGTACCCCGCCCCCTTGTCCTTACAAACACGTTGGAACCGATTCAGATAAAGATGGGTATGATGCTGAATGTGACGATTGTGATGATAGTAATTCTTTGGTTAATCCTGGAGTAAGTAATCCTTATTGCGATTGTAATTCTTCTACTCCTGCTGAACACTCCTCTACTACTGGTATTCCTGAGACTACTGATTGTGAATGTGAAGAGACAGATTATCTTGGCGATGATCCCCAACTTGAGACCTGTGTGAAATTTAAAGAAGGCTGTTTATGCCAGGATGGTTATGATAACGATTGTGATGGCAAAACGGATATTGATGATCCCGACTGTCCCCGACTGGGGTATGATTGGGTAATAGCAAAAGATACAACATTGTCTAAGGATTTGAATGTGAATGGATTATATATTCTCTCAGGCACATTAACTATAGACGGAGTTACTTTAACAGTAAGTAAAGATAGAGGTATACGTATATCAGATGGGCGTATAGAAATTAAAAATGGAGGTCGTATAGAGATAAAATGAGGTAATTTATTGCCAATAAAAAAGAATTTTGTGTAAAGTCACCAATGAGAGTGAGTTGGAAGAAATGAGTTCTATTAAAAGGAAGACTTTTCTCTTCTTCTTTCTTTTCCTTCCTATCTCCTTATTCGCATCAAATATTGATATTTTAATATTTTCTCCTCATCCCGATGATGCTACTTTATGTTGTGGAGGAACAATTGCCAAAGCATGTAAATTAAAGAAAAAGGTAAAAGTTGTTTTTGTAACTAATGGAGATGCTTATTCTAAAGCAGCCTCTTTTTTAGTAAAAAAGAAAGAAGAAAATTTATCATCCGCTGATTATATTAATTTAGGCAAAATTCGTCAGAAAGAAGCAATAAGAGCAGGCAAAGATTTAGGTTTGAGGAAAAATGATATGATTTTTTTAAGTTATCCTGATAAAGGTCTTAAGTCTATCTGGGAGGAAACCTATGAAGAAAACTATTACTCACCATTTAATGGTAAAACAGCTTCTCCTTACATCTTAACCTATCAGAGGGCAAAGAAGGGTTATAATAAGAAAAATCTACTTTTAGATATTGAGGAAATTATAGAGAAATTTCATCCTAAAAAAATTTATACTCCTTCTCTTTTAGACATCCATCCGGATCATGCCTCAACTACAAAATTTGTGCTTTTAGCTCTGGATGAGTTGCGAAATAAAGGAAAGAGATGGATAGATTCTATAGAGATATTTTATTATTGTATTCATAAACCTGAAGGAGGGCTTTTTCTTCCTAATTATGAAGAAAATGTGGCTGATTTTAAAAAGCAGAAGGCTTTAGCTTTAAATAGACATCTCAGTCAAGTTTCTCTTAATAGTAAATTTTTCCAGAGTTTTATTAAAGATAAAGAAGAGTTCTGGACAACAGAAGGTATTACATCTGAGAGATATTTAAAATGTGTGGAAAAAGAATGGGAGAATTTAGGTAATATTATGCATAGGGAAGGCTATAATGTTAATTTTGCTCCTGTAGCTGATGTTGCAGAAAATATTAATTGTTTAGACAATCCTCTTGTAAGAAAAGAGCGCATTTATTCTCAAAATCCCTATGTAGTCAGCCGCCTCATCCAATCTATAGTTAGGGGGATGAATAAAGCAGGTATAATAGCAGTGGTAAAGCATTTCCCTGGAATAGGTGCGGGGAAGGTTAATTCTCACTGGCGTTTGTCTCAAATCTCTCTTTCAAAAAAAGAACTATACAAAAGGCACCTTTCACCCTACAGAGATTTAATCAGAAGTGGACTTGATTTTTGGATAATGACTGCACATACAGTTTATTCAGAGATAGATAATAAACCAGCAAGTTTCTCCTATAAAATTACTACCGAGCTTTTACGTAAGGAATTGGGGTTTGAGGGAATAATTATTACTGATGAATTAAATGTTATGCAGGCTGTCAGAGAATACTTTTCTCAAAAAAAAGGTAAGGTTTCTCCAGCAGATGCTGTGCTTTCTGCATTTAAAGCAGGAGCTGATTTCTCCTTAGTTTATGTAGTTCCTCGAAAAACAGAAAAGATAGTTAAAGAGATAATTGAGAAAATTGAGGAGGCGGTAAAGAGAGGTGAACTTAAAGAAAAGGAGATAGATATCTCTCTTAAAAGAATATTAAAAGAAAAAGAGAAGATTTTTCATAAACCTTTAAGACATTATTTAAAAAAAATGTCCCTTAAAGAGAAAATTGCTCAAAAAATCATTATAGATGTCTCTACTGCAGAACAGATTGAGATAATTAAAAAATATGGAATAGGAGGAGTCCATCTTCGTTCCTCTTCCTTAGCGGGAAAAATTCAAAATAACATTAAAATTCCTTTGTTTATAATTGCTCTGCATGAAGGAGGAAAAGTAAAAGAGCCGGGATTGCATATTACTACAAGAGGTGCTTATTTGACAGGGAAAGAGTATGAAAGATTGCTTATTAAAGAAGGAAGATTAAAGTCTTTTAGTGGAAGATGGGTTCCTTATAGCAGGAATAGCAACAGGCCAAAATTGAGCAAAAAACTTCGTTATGAGTCTCTCCTTTATATAGAGGATACAATAAATGAATTGATTGAGTTGTTTTCACAGGATACAAAAAGAATTAGCAAAAATCCCTCAAGTCTCTCTCCTTTCACTTTTTATTCTTACGGAATTGAAATTAAACCTTACAGAGATTGCCCTTTTGAATGGCTTAAAAAATTTCCTCGCACGGATATGGCTGAATATGCCTATTTTTTCCTGAAGAATATATTTAATCAGTCTCCACCATCTTTATACTTAGGAACAAAAGAGAGTTCTTGTTGGAAGAACTTCGTTATTTCTTATCTAAGAGTATTGAGGAAAAAAATAAAAAAAGAAATAAGAAAGAATATGCCCTCTCTTCCTCGAGTGCTTTGTTTAGCTACTCATCCTGATGATGAAGATGGTCTGGCGCTTCTTTATCTTAGGGACAAATTTAATTGCCAGACTTATATTCTTTTGGCTACGCGAGGAGAGGCAGGATACAATAAAATTCTGCCCATATTTGATAATGATTTAGGTTTTTTGCGTATGGAGGAGGAAGAAAAAGCCGCCTCTATACTGGGAGTAGAAAAAGTTTATTATTTAGGAGCACCTGATTTTGGATTTACCTCTTCTTTAAAGAAAGTATGGAAAAAATGGGATAGGAAAAAACTTCTTAAAAAACTGGTATATTTTTATCGCTTAATAAGACCACACATAATTATTACAAAACACACACCTTATGATATTCATGCTCAACATCGTGCTTTTCTTATTTTAGCAAAAGAAGCTTTTAAATTAGCAGGTAACCCCAAAGCTTATCCGGAAATGATAAAAGAGGGGTTTCCCCCCTATAAACCACTCAAATTTTATGAAAGGGGAGAGGGAAAATTTGCAATTGATAAAAAAACTTATGCTCAGTCAGTCTTAAAAGCTTTGAAGCAGCACAAAACTCAAGGAGATTGGAAGTGGATGGAGAAATTTTATAATTCACCACCAAGAAAAATTTCTTATAAACTGGTAGCTTCAAACAGCAATTATTCCTGCAATGATTTTCTCTGCCAGGAAGAGATAGAGAAAATAAAATCGGAACCTAACTTAAATAGAGATATTCTGCCTTCAGGAATTATGGGAATTAAGATAATTCCACAACATATAGGATTAATAGAAAAGGGAGATAATACATTATTTTTGGCTTTAAAGATATTAGGATATGATGTAACCAGAATAGATGAGGAAATATTAAAAAAAGGAAACCTTTTTCAATTTGATACTATTGTTATAGCAGGTAATAGCTATCATTATTTTCCTTCTTTATCTGAGGCAAATGAACGTTTACTTTCTTTTGTAAAAAGTGGAGGAAGGTTGGTAATTTTTGCTCAATCAAAAGATATCGCACTTTATGCTCCCTATCCTCTTAAAATAGACTTTATTCCTGTTGAAGGAGATAGTAAAATTCATATTATCTCTCCAAATAATTCTTTATTTAACTTTCCTAATAAAATACATCCTTCTGATTTTGATAACTGGATATCTCAGAAAGGATTGTTTTTTCCTGTTGAGTTTTCTTCTCAATATATTCCTTTAACTGCTGTCCGTAGAGGTAAAAGGATAATCAAGGGAGGGCTTTTACTTGCTCATATTGGCAGGGGAGTTTATATAATAACTTTTTATGATTGGTTCCGTCAACTGAGACATTTTAATTTCGGTGCTTATAAAATTTTAGCCAATATGGTAGCTGGTGAAGAGTAATTTTATAGATATAGTTTTGGTTGTTTTTATATTAACTGTAAGCTTCATTTTTACAGAATCTATAGGTATTCATAATTATGGAGACTCTCCTTCTTATCGTTTGATGATCAAATCTCTTATTTATGATAAAGACCTGATTCTGGATAAAAAAGATATCCAGAGATGGAAGAATGAAGATACACCTACAGGAGCCTATGTTTTTATTGATAAAAAGGGAGTTATAAAATATGGCAAACCTTTACTTTATCCTCTTGTTGCTTTACCTTTTTTCTTTATTTTTAAAACATCTGGTTTAATTCTGTTAAATAGTCTGCTATTGGGAGGAAGTATTGTATGTGGATTTTGTTATTTAAAGAAATATTTTAAAAGATTTTATAGTCTGATTTTAAGTATTTTATTCTTTTTCTGCAGTTATATTCCTTTCTATACTGGTTGGATGACTCCTGATGAGATGATTTTTTTTGCCTGCTGTTTAGTTATGTATCTAATTCTTGTTAAGAATAAGCCAGAATTAGCCGGATTAATCATAGGAATAGTTACTTCTGCAAAAATAGTATTTTCTTTGTTACTTATTCCTCTTTTTGCCATTTTAATAGAAGAGAAAGCATTCAGAAGATTAAAAAATACAATATATCTCTATTTAACAGGACTTTTAAGTATGTTAATTCTGACACTTATATTCTTGGGAAAGATTTCTCCTTATACTGAACTCAGTGGATATATACCTGCAAGAGTTAAGCCTTATTCTACAATAGATGATATTAAAAATTCCTTAGTTATTGTTCCTTCCTTATTTATAGGTATTCATTTTAACAGCTGGGGTTTGTTTTTCAGGAATATTTTAAATTTTTTTATCGGAAGATTCACAGGAATAATCTGGTATGCTTCTCCTGCATTTATCTGTATTGTAATTTATCTTTTATCTATACGAAAGATGAGGAAGAAAGAAAAAATCATTGGTATCAGTATTTTATTAGCAGCTTTTTTGCTTATTCTTATCCTTATTATTCTGCGACCATTAAATTATTTTGGAGGAGAGGACTTTATCGGTAATAGATACTATTTTATCCTTCCTGCCATGCTTTTTTTACCTCTAAGAAAAATACGTCCATACAAATTAATACTACTTTTTTTCTCAGGTTTTACAGTGAGTTTTTCTATTTTAAAGACAGAACTCTTATCAAAAAATAGAGATTTTTTTTATGCACCTTACATATTTAAACACAGTGCTTATACATGCATGTTTCCCCTTAAATATGCTCCTTTAGAAATTTCCCAGATAGAGTCATTTATGGTCTGGAGGGCAAAAATTTCAGAAAACACTTTTATTTATATACCCTGCGGTATAAAAAAACAGGAAAAGGAGAAAATACTTCTTGCAGAAGGCCAGGAGGCAGTAATTGTTCGCCATGCAAAATCTGATTTATTTAAATTATCTTTAGGAAAGCAAAGTATTGTTTTACATCCGCGGATTACTCTGCAAGATAAAATACATCAGGAATATAAAACATTTTATTATTTTAAACCGGATAGACCAATATGGTTAAGGGTGGTTTTTTAAATCAGCTTTATAAATTCCAGAAGAACTTTTATAATCTCCTTAATTTTTCCCCCTTTAGAGCTTCCAAATTTTCTTTTGTAATGTTTAACAGGTATCTGAAGGAAGGAATAAGTATTGGTTTTGAAAAGCTTATAGAGCACTTCAAAACTTATAATTATTCCTCTTGATTTCAGGCTGAGTCTTTTTAGTATTTTCGCTCTAAATAATTTAAATCCACAGTCTATATCCTTAATATTTTTCTTTAATAGTAAATCTGCAATACAATTTCCTATTCTGCCCATTATTTTCCTGTAAATATTATCCCTTCTTTCTTTCCGATATCCTAAAATGAAATCATAACTGTGTCTCTTATCCCAGAAAGCGCACAGACTATTTATTCTAAACTGTCCATCGGCATCCATAAGTAAAATGAATTCTTTATTGGCATGTTTAATGCCTTCAGTTAAAGCAGCCCCATAACCTCTATTTTCTTTGTGAGTTATTATTTTTATTTCTTTATTCTTCTCTTTTAGTGAATAGAGGATATTTAAAGTTTTATCTTTACTGCCATCATCTACAACTATAATCTCATAATCAGAAGTAAATTTTTTAATATTTGAAAGAATATCTTCAATGACAGGTTTTATATTCTTTTCTTCATTATATACAGGAAGAACTATTGAGAGTCCTTGAGATTTCTCCATAACAGAGTTATTATATATTATAAAGATATGTTTCCTAATGTAAAGATTCAAAGCATATTTATATTGTTATTTACACTATTATTCACTGCAGGTAGCTTCCCTTCATCTCATGGTTCTCCAAAAGGATGTATCAATAAAGCGGTGGAGTATGCTGTTGAAGGTAAATTTAAGTTAGCTAAGAAAGAGTTTTCGAAATTAAAAACAGAAAATAAATTTCCCTTAGCCGGACTATCACTAAATATCTTAAATGATGCAATTTCAGGAAGGCTAAAAAAAGAAACAGTTATTCATATCTTTAAAGGAATCGATTTCAGTTATAAAGGAAAATGGAAAAAAGCAATTGATGAATTTAATCAGGCTATAACAATAAATCGGGATTATGCCCCTCTTTACTATATCCATGCCAATGCATATGTAGCAAAGCATAAATATAGGCAAGCTATCTCTGATTACACGGAAGCTATTAGAATAAATCCTTTGTATGCAGAGGCTTATTTTAATCGAGCAAATGTTTATTTTATTATAGGCAAATATAAACAGGCTATATTTGACTACACCAAATACATTAGAATAAATCCCGCAGATGCTCAAGCTTATAACAATCGGGGAGTTGTTTATTTCTTTATGGGTAGATTTTCTAAAGCCATTTCAGATTTCAGTAGAGCTATTGAATTGAGTCCCTATCAGAGTCAGTTTTATAATAATCGTGCCAATGCATATGTAGCAAAGCATAAATATAAACAAGCTCTCTCTGATTACACTGAAGCTATTAGAATAAATCCTTTATATGCAGAGGCTTATTTTAATCGAGCAAATGTTTATTCTGCTATGGGTAAATACAAAGAAGCTGTTAGTGATTATTCCCAAGCCATTAAAATAAACCCTGCCAATGTGATATTTTACTTCAATAGAGCTATTGTTTATGAAAAGGTGAAAGATATGAAGATGGCAAAAGAGGATTTTTGTTATTTTGTTAAACACGCCTCATCCCATCAAAATTCACTTATTAAATATGCAAAAGGAAGAATACGTGCGATTGGAAACGCTCGTTAAACAAGTTTAATTTTTCAAAATTTTTCTGGCAATATCCTTACGTAAATAAAGCTTTAAGGGAGTGGTTAGAATTATTTTATTCTTCTGAGTGAGAGAGAAAAAGGGATGTTGATGTGGAAAAGCTGGAAATAGATAATAGTATCCTTGAGGGGATTTATATTCAAGAGAATCCTTGATATTAGCTTTCCACATATAATAATTTAAAAACCCTTCCTTAAGAGTATATTTTTCTCTGACACTGAATAAGGTATTAAATAGTCTGGAAAGGGGGTCTTTGCTATAGGAAAACAATCTTACAATAAAAGCTGAAACAGGACAAATAATTCCATCCTGATAAACATTAGTATAGTTTTTCTCAATATAAGAAATTATCTTAAGGCTATAATAATGAGGATTATTTAATAGAATTAACTCAGGTCGGTATTTGTTCAAGATGTCCAGAAAAAAATCCTCACCCTCTTCGTTTATAAAGCTTCTCTTGTATGAAATTAATGCTAACTCAGGAATTACCTGCATACCGGTATAGAAAGCAAATATTGGATTATCAGCGATAATCCAGCGGGTATAGGGCTTATATTTTAGAAGTTCTTTAACCACAGCAGTTTGTGAAGAGGAAGTTTTACCTTCCAAGCTTTCTAACATTCTGGTATATTTGTGAGGAATTCTCAATATAGCAAGGATTATTAAACTGACAGTGATCCAGAAGAGAAACGTTTTCTTATTGTTAAATAATTCACTTATACCAATTCCTGCCAGCCAGCATAAAGGTAGTGAAATTAGAAGATAATAGTGATACCAGACAGGATGCCATACCATCAGGATTATTAAAGCTGAAGCTAACCATAAAACCGGCAGAAGAAACTGCCTTTTTCTTTGTTTGATAATCAGGATAATTCCTATTAATGCCAGAAGGAGGATATCATAGTCAGTTATCATCATTTTTGCTATAAGAGAAAAATTACTGTAAGGAACATTTGGTTGTTTCAAATGGGGTAAAAACAGATGGCGGGCTGCTTCTGTGAAATTAAAGTGGAAAAATATAAAAAAAACAGTTAAATATACAGCTAAAACGCCCCCTAACCATAATAGAATAGAGGAAAGAGAATTACTCTTTCCATTTTTTGGATAAGAAAAGATAATTTCTAAAATAAAAAGTGGTAATAAAAATATAGTAAAGAATTTAATCTGTAATGAAAAAGCAAACAAAATTGCCGATAATATCAATGGGTCTTTTGAATGAGACTTTCTATATAAAATCAGACAGTAAATGGAAACCATTGACAGGGATAAAGAAGGTGTGCCGATCATAATAGATACGCTGAGGCGAAGATAAGCTGCAGATAAAATCAAAAAGATAACTCCAGCCCAGGCACAAATCCGGCTATGGAGATTCTTAAGAGTGTGATAAAACGCCCACAGAAGCAGGATTGAGAAGATAAATACCAGAAGTCGACCAGCATAGATTGAGAATCCAAATAGCTTAAACCAGAAAGCTAAAATTACGGTAAATAATGGAGGCTGGTCAGACCATATCTGATGATAAAGAGAAAATCCTTTTAAAAGAAGAATTGCTTTAATGGACTCGTATCCTTCATCTGGATCATAGACAAAAGTTTGCTTCACTAATGGATTGGATAATACAATAGTAATAAATACAGCAAGAAAAGCCAGGAGAAAGATATTTTTAGTAATAAGTGAACTTGCTTTGATTTTTATCATATAATTAATTTAACAAATCTCCATTAACCTATCAAAGAAAATTATGTAAATGTTGTTAGCATTTTTTCTCCCTAAGGAGCAACTAAAAAATGTTGTATAACGATAGAAAATTAACAAAGCTAAACTTTTACTTGCAAGCCATTAAAATATTTCTTTATCTGGAAAGAAGATTTTGTGGAAAGTTAGGATTTTTGAGTGAGGAATTTATACTTTCTCTTATTCTGAACTGAAATGAAGATCGCCATGAAGAGAAAAATCAGGATGCGTCCTGAATTTTAATTATGTATAACATTAAAAAATAACTTCACACTGTAACTTGACAAAATCTTTTGAGAATAAGATATCAAGTTATAAAAGTCTTATTTTTGCAAGTTATTTCTCCACTCTCCAGTTCCAATTTCGTCAAATTCCATCAAAACAATAATCTTGCCCTTTTTCTTTTTGTTTTATAAGATACTTTATAGAGGTTTTTTAGATTTATGATTAGAGGACACAGGAAGAAAAAGGAGGAGGCAGCATGATAAAAACAAAATCTCTATTAATCTTAATCTCTACTCTTTTATTCTCAAAT
>CAZBLX010000027.1:0-10123 GCA_964492865.1 uncultured Planctomycetia bacterium
AGTTTTATTTAGCTAAAGAATCACGTTTTAAAAAAGAAAAGGAAGAAGCAAATTTCCATTTAGTTCTTTTAGCAAAAGATAAAGAAGGTTATAGTAATTTAGTAAAACTGGTCAGTTTGTCTAATATTGAAGGATTTTATTACAAACCCAGGATAGATAAAGAGCTATTAGAGAAATATTGCCGAGGTCTGGTTGGTTTAAGTGCTTGTTTAAAAGGAGAGCTTCCTTCTTTAATATTAGAAGGCAGAATAAATGAAGCTTATAAGAAGGCAGATGAATATCAGAATATATTGGGCAAAGGAAATTTTTATTTGGAGCTGATGGATAATGGGATTAAGGAACAATACAAAGTAAATGAGGTGCTTTTAAAAATCAGTAAAGATTTAAAAATACCTATTGTGGCTACTAATGATGTTCACTATATTAATCAGGATGAAGCGTTTGCCCATGAGGTTCTTTTGTGTCTTCAGACACAGACTACCTTAGATGACCCTAATCATTTTAAATTCAACAGTGATACTTTTTATTTTCGTTCACAGGAAGAGATGTGGCAACTTTTTTCCTCATACCCGGAAGCTTTAAAAAATACTTTAGAGATCGCTGAAAAATGTAATGTAGAGTTTGATTTTTCCTCAGTTTATCTTCCCCACTTCCCTTTACCTCCTCAAGAAAAAGATGAATTTGAATATTTAAAAAAATTATGTTACCAGAATCTTAAAAAAAGATATCCTCAAAGTTCTTCTTCAGTGATTGAGAGATTAGAGTATGAGTTGAAAGTGATAAAAGAGACAGGGTTTGCCAGTTATTTTTTAATTATCTGGGATATAGTGAAATTTGCCAAGGAAAGAAATATTCCTGTAGGTCCAGGAAGAGGTTCTGCTGCAGGAAGTATTGTAAGTTATCTTTTAGGAATTACCGATATTGATCCTTTAAAATATAACTTACTATTTGAACGATTTCTTAATCCCCAGCGAGTTTCTATGCCTGATATTGATATTGATTTTTGTTATGAAAGAAGAGAAGAGGTTTTAGATTATGTTTCAAAAAAATATGGAAAGGATTGTGTAGCTCAGATTATTACTTTTGGAACGCTTCTTGCACGCGCAGTGGTAAGAGATGTGGGAAGAGTTTTGGGTTTCAGTTATTCAGAGGTGGATAGAATCGCTAAAATGATACCTTCTTCTCCTGGGCATCAGATAAGTTTAAAAGAAGCATTGGAGTTAGCTCCAGATTTAAAAAATATTTATGAGCAAGATGAAAGGGTTAAAAGACTGATTGATACTGCTTTGAAATTAGAAGGACTATCACGTCATGCCTCTACACATGCAGCAGGAATAGTAATTTCGGATAAACCTCTTATGGAAAGGATTCCTTTAGCCAGGGCAATGGAGGGAGAAATTGTTACGGGATTAGATATGGAGTCCTTGGAAAAATTAGGTCTGCTTAAGATGGATCTTTTGGGGCTGAAGACTTTAACTGTAATTGATGAAACTTTAAAGATTATAAAAAGAACTAAAAATAAAGAGATTGATATTAACAAGATACCTTTGGATGATGAAAAGACATTTAAACTCTTAGCTGGTGGTGAGACAATTGGAGTGTTCCAATTAGAAAGTCAGGGAATGCGTCAGATTTTAAAAAAACTGAAACCTACTGAATTTAAAGATTTAATCGCTGTATTAGCTTTGTATAGACCGGGGCCCTTAGCAAGTGGATTAGTTTCTGATTTTATTGAAAGAAAACATGGAAAAAAACCGATTACTTATCTTCATCCCAAATTAGAGCCTATTCTTAAAGAGACTTATGGAATAATCCTTTATCAGGAGCAGACAATGGAGATTGCCTCATGTTTGGCAGGATTTTCTCTTTCCCAAGCAGATTTATTAAGAAAAGCGATTGGTAAAAAGATTCCCGAGATTATGGAGGAGCAGCGTTCATTATTTATTCAGGGATGTGTTAATAATGGAATTCCTCAAGAGGTTGCCTTTAAAATTTTTAATTTGATTGATTATTTCAGTGGCTATGGTTTTAACAAAAGTCACTCAACCGCTTATGCGCTTATTTCTTATCGCACAGCTTACCTTAAAGCTAATTTTCCTGTAGAGTTTATGGCCGCTTTGCTTACCAGTGAGCGTACAAATACAGACAAAATTGTAGAGTATATTAATGAAGCAAGACGATTAGGAATAAAAGTTTTGCCTCCTGATATTAATCAAAGTTTTGCCAATTTCACAGTGACTGATGATGGTAATATTCGTTTTGGGCTTTTGGCAATAAAAAATGTGGGTGAGGCAGCGTTAGAAAATATTATTCAATTAAGAAAAGAAAGGAAATTTGAAAGTTTTTTTGATTTTTCTTCTCGTGTAGATAAAAGAGCAGTAAATAAAAAAGTCATTGAGAGTCTTATAAAATCAGGAGCTTTGGATAGTTTAGGGCTTAAGCGTGCCCAGATGATGGCTTTATTGGATAAAGTTTTAGATAAGAAAATGCAGGTTTCGCAAAATCAATTATTTTTATTTTCTTCACGACCCAAAGTGCCTCAGATTGAGGAATGGCCTCGCAAAGATTTACTTCGTTTTGAGAAAGAATTATTAGGTTTGTATGTATCTAATCATCCTTTATCTTCCTATAAAAATTTAGCTTCTTATTTAAAAGTGGAAAAAATAGCATCTCTTTATGAGGAAAGGGAAGAGAAAGATGTAAAGATATTGGGAGTGATTGAGAAGATTAAAATTACATTCACTCGCAAAGAAAAAGAAAAAATGGCTATTGTTAAAGTGGAGGATGAATCAGGAGGCATAGAAGTTTTTGTTTTTCCTCGCTTGTTTCAGGAATGTGGCTTATTCCTTAAAGAGATGAAAATAGTTTTTATTGAGGGAAGATTGACTATTAAGGAGGAGATTCCTAAGATAATTGCCTCCCGAATAATAGAAATAGAAAGAATCTGGCAGGATGTAAAAGCTTTAAATATCATTCTTTATCCTTCAGCAGATATTAAGAAATTGAAAGAAATTTTTTCTGCTCATCGGGGCTCTACTCCTGTAATTTTTACCTTAAGGAGAAAAAACAACTTTCATCTTAAGATAAAGACATCACAGAATTTTTATTTAAAGGTAGATGATCATCTATTAAAAGAGCTTGTCTCTATTGTAGGAGAAAATAATCTTTCCTTGACACTGTAAGAGAGGAATGTTAATATCTAACAATGACAAAAAGAGACTTAGTTTTGAAGGTAAGTAAAAATACAGGAGTGAAGCAAATTGTGGTTAAAAAAATTGTAGAAGAAATACTTTCAGTGCTTCTTGAGGCATTGAAAAATAAAGAGAGAATTGAATTGCGTAATTTTGGTGTTTTTTGTTTTAAAAATAGAAAAGCAAAGATTGGGCGCAATCCCAAAACAGGAAAGACTGTTCCCATTCCTCCTCGCCAAGTAGTAATATTTAAACCAGGAAAGAAATTGAAGGTTTCCTCTTAAACTATGAAAGACTTTCCTCAACATGTAAAAGGAACGATTGATTTCTTCTCATCTCGTGTTTCATTATTTCAAGAGATTACAGAAGTAGCAAGAAAAATTTTGAAATTTTTTGGATATGAGGAGATAATCTTACCTATTTTGGAAGAAAGCAAAGTTTTTCTTAAAGTAGGAGAGTTTACAGATATTGTAGAGAAACAGATGTTTAAAATAGAGGGGAAAGATATTGTTTTAAGACCTGAAGGAACAGCACAGGTAGTAAGATTTTTTGTTGAGAATAGATTATGGAAAGAAAAAGAATTTCATAAATTTTTTTATATCGGTCCTATGTTTAGAGGAGAAAAACCCCAGAGAGGGAGATTGCGTCAATTTTATCATATAGGAGCCGAAGCTTTAGGTTCAAACCTTCCTTTTTTAGATGCAGAAATAATAAAAATTGCCTCCGATATTCTTAAAGAGTTGGGGATAAAAGATGTTAAACTTAAAATAAATAGTTTAGGTTGCCAGCAGGATAAAGAGATTTTAAGAAAAAGATTAAAAGAAAAATTGAAAGAAAAAAAAGAAAGACTTTGTTCTATTTGTCAGAAAAGATTGGATAAAAATCCTTTAAGAATTCTGGACTGTAAAGAGAAAAGATGTCAGGAGATAGTTGAAGAGATTGATATAGGAGATTTTCTTTGCGATTCTTGTCAGAAACACTTTGAAAAAGTTTTGCATTATTTAGATAAACTGAATATTTCCTATATTTATTCGCCTACTTTAGTAAGAGGTCTTGATTATTATACCCATACTGTTTTTGAGATTACCTCTTCTCATTTGGGTTCTCAAGATGCCTGCGGAGCAGGAGGCCGTTACAATTCCTTAGTAAGGAGTATGGGAGGACCAGATATACCTGGAGTAGGTTTTGCCTTAGGGATAGAAAGGATCATGCTTCTTCTTAAAGAAAAAAAGAAAGTTCCATCTTCTAAAGTTTTTGTTGCTTATACTCCTGGTTATTTTGATAAGGCGGTTGAGATTTTAAATTTTTTAAGAGAGAAAGGAATTCCTTCTCAGATAAGTTATCTGGAGAAATCTTTAAAGGCACAACTAAGATTTTCCCATAAAATAGGTGTTGATTTTGTAGTTATTGTAGGTGAGGAGGAGGTAAAAAATAATTTTCTTACTTTAAAAGATATGAGAAAATCTTTACAGGAAAAAGTTAGCTGGGAAGACTTGTTGAATAGAATATGTTAAGAACGCATACTTGTGGTCAGCTCAATGAAAACTATATAGGAGAAGAAGTTATTCTTTGTGGATGGGTAGAAGCACGTCGTGATCATGGCAAAATTATCTTTATTGATATAAGGGATCGCTATGGAATAACCCAACTTGTATTTCTGCCTTCTTTTAAAGAGGCTTATAAATTAGCAAAGGAGTTAAAAAATGAGGATGTAATAAGAGTTAAAGGAAAGGTAAACAGACGCCCTAAAGGCACAGAAAATCCTAAAATTTCAACAGGAAATGTTGAAATATGTGTAGAAAATTTAGAGATTCTAAATAAAGCAGATGATTTACCATTTTCGGTTGAGGATGAAATAAATGTTTCTGAAGAGATACGTCTTTATCATCGTTATTTAGATTTAAGAAGGAGAACGCTTTTGGAAAAATTTATTTTGCGTAATCAATTTAATTATAAATTTAGAGAGTATTTACACAAACAGGGTTTTTTAGAGATCGAGACTCCTTATTTAACTAAATCTACTCCTGAGGGAGCAAGAGATTTTTTAGTCCCTTCACGTCTAAATCAAGGAAAGTTTTATGCTTTGCCGCAATCTCCTCAGCTTTTTAAACAAATCCTTATGGTTGCTGGATTTGATAAATATTATCAGATTGTGCGTTGTTTTCGCGATGAAGATTTAAGACGAGACAGACAGCCAGAATTTACCCAATTGGATATTGAACTTTCTTTTGTTGAGGAAGAAGATATTTATAGTTTAGTGGAGAATATGCTTGAGTTTGTTTTTAAAGAAGTATTGAATATAAAACTTAAGATTCCTTTTCCACGAATTAGATATAAAGAAGCAATGGAGAAATATGGCACTGATAAGCCGGATATAGGAGAGGGAGAATTTAGATTTTTATGGGTTTATGAATTCCCTCTTTTTGAATATAATGAAGAAGAAAAAAGATGGCAATCGCAACACCATCCCTTTACCGCTCCTTATACTTCAGATATAGAGCTTTTGGATGAGGATCTTAAAAAAGTGCGTGCTCGTGCTTATGATTTAGTGCTTAATGGAGTTGAGATTGCCAGTGGTTCTATAAGGATTCATTCTCCTGATTTGCAAAAAAAGATTTTTTCTTTAATTGGGATAAGTGAGGAAGAAGCAGAGAAAAGATTTGGTTTTCTTTTGCGTGCTTTTAGGTTTGGTGCTCCTCCCCATGGAGGAATTGCTTTCGGTTTAGACCGCCTCTATGCTATAATTACTAAATCAGAAAGCATAAGAGAGGTTATTTCTTTCCCCAAGACCCAGAAAGGAATTTGTATGTTGACAGAAGCACCTTCTTGGGTAGATAATAATCAATTGGAGGAGTTAGGGATTAAGGTAAAGGAAGAAGAAGAAATGTCAGAAGAAGATAGGTGGATTAAGACAAAGAAGTTAGGTGAAAGCGAAATAAAAGAAAAGGAGGAAGAATGAGATATTTTATGCTGTTGGGAGTTATTTTTTTATGTGGATGTCTTATAAGAACCTATACTATTCAAAAACCACGCAGAGACTTAGATATTGAGGGGAACAGAGGTTATATTTATGGTGAGCCGAAAGAACCCCCTCCTCGGCTTAAAAAAACGAGGGAAATCACTGTTTTTGAGATAGAATTAGGCCCCCATCTTCCCAGAGAGATGGAGGAAGAGAGAAAGATTGAGGTGGAGAAAAAAGTGGAGATTCCAGAAGAAGAGATTTTAAAGGAAGAAATTCCTGAAGAAGAAATAGAAGAAGTAGAAACAAAAGAAATAGAAATTCCTCAGGAAATGCCGACTAAAGAATATAAAATTTATACGATTAAGAAGAACGATACTTTACAAAAAATATCAAAAAAATTTTATGGAACGACAAGAAAGTGGCCGCTTATTTATGAGGAGAATAAAGATGTGATAAAAGACCCTGATAAAATTTATCCTGGTTTAAAAATCAAGATTCCTCTTCTCAGATGAGAAAGTTAATCGAGATTGATAATCCTTACTTTTTAAAAGAAATCTGTGGAGTAAGGGATAGGAATCTTAAAAGTATTGAGGAGAAATTTAAAGTTAATATTTATCTGAAAGAGAAAGGAATTTATGTTGAAGGAGGAAAGAAAAATGTAGAAAAAGCCTTAAGGGCGATTGAGGAGTTAATAAAATTAATAAGACAGGGAATAAATTTAAGTGAAGAAAATCTTAAAAGTTTCCTATCCTCTTATGAAACCTTTGAAGATTCTTTAAAAATTGAGGTTCCCTCGTCCAAAAAGAAGTTTATCTTTCCCAAAACTGAAGGGCAAAAAAAGTATATTGAGGCAATAAAAAAATATGATATTACTTTTGCTATTGGACCGGCAGGAACAGGAAAAACTTATTTAGCTATGGCTTGTGCGGTTAATTATCTTTATACCCAAAAAGCAAGAAGGATTATTCTTACCCGTCCTGCAATTGAGGCAGGGGAATCCTTAGGGTTTTTGCCTGGAGATATGTATGAAAAATTAGGGCCGTATTTAAGACCCCTTTATGATGCTTTATATGATATGATGGAACCTCAAGTGATTGAGGAATATTTAGATACAGGAATTATTGAGATAGCTCCTTTAGCTTATATGCGCGGAAGAACTTTAAATGATGCTTTTATTATTTTAGATGAAGCACAGAACTGCACATCAGAACAACTAAAAATGTTTCTTACCCGTTTAGGATTTGATTCAAAAACAGTTATTACTGGAGATATAACACAGAGTGATTTACCGGGAGGGAAACCGGCCGGTCTTAAAGAGGCAATAAAGATTTTGAAGAATATTTCCGGAATAAAATTCATCTATCTTAGTAAAAAAGATGTTGTCAGGCACCCTCTTGTGCAAAAAATAATTCAAGCTTATGAGGATTTTTATCAGGAAGAGAAAACTTAAAGGAGATTTTTTTCTTGCTTTATTACTTTTTACTTTTGTAGGGGTAATTTTTTATCTTTATAATCTGGATATCTCTTTTTTAGCTTTACTTCCTCTTCTTTTTATTTATGCTAAATTTTTAAGAAAGATAGAAAAACTGCCTTCCTCATTCAATCTTTTAATTCTTACTCTTCTTATCATTATCGTTTTTTTCATTATTGCGGTAATATTTAAACTTTCTGCATTTTGGCTTCCTGCAATAGGATTTGGGATATTGATTACTTTACTTTTTGATAATTTAGAACTCTCTTTCTTATTCTGTGTATTTTTATCTTTTTTGTCGGCAAGTTTGGCAAATAAAGATTTCTCTGTAGGAATTTCTTTGTTTTCTTCTTCTTTTTTAGCCAGTATGTTGAGCTTTCGTATACGTCGGCGTACACAGATAATAAAGGCAGGGATTTTGGCGGGATTGATGCAATTTATTGTTGTTTTTCTTGTGCGTAACTTTCCTCTTTTTAAGAATTTTAATTTTACACATTTAGAAGAATTAGGTATTTGTGTGGGAGGGGGGATAATTTCTTCTATTGTAGTGGTTGGGATTTTGCCTATTTTTGAATTTATCTTTGGTGTGGTTACTAATATTTCTCTTCTTGAACTTTCTGATTTTAATCATCCTTTACTGCGTAAGATGATTCTTGAGGCTCCAGGAACTTACCAACATTCCTTAATTGTAGCAAATTTAGCCGAAGCAGCAGCAGAGGCAATTGGGGCAAATTCATTACTGGCAAGAGTTGGTGCTTACTATCATGATATAGGGAAAATTTTAAAACCCCAGTATTTTGTGGAGAATCAGATTCCTTATCGTGATACTCATCGCAGTCTAACCCCTTCTATCAGTAAATTAATTATTATTAATCATGTAAAAGAGGGAATAGAATTAGCAAAAAAGCATCGGCTTAATCCACGAATAATAGATTTTATCCAGCAGCATCATGGAAAAAGCTTAGTTTATTATTTTTATCAGCAGGTAAAGAAGAATGATACGCAAAAAAATTGGGAGGAGGAATTTCGCTATCCTGGACCTCTTCCTCAATCAAAAGAAGTAGCTATTGTTGCTTTAGCCGATACTATAGAGGCAGTATCCCGCACTCTTGAGGAGCCTACTCCTAAACGTATTGAAGAATTGGTTAAAGATGTTGTAAGGAAAAAGTTTCTTGAGGGAGAATTGGATGAGAGTGGGCTTACTTTATCCGATTTAGATAAAATAATTAAGAGTTTTATTCACATTCTTAATGCTACCTTCCATACAAGGATAGTTTATCCTTCTGATGAAGATTCAGATAAAAAATCTGCAAAACATAAAGAGAATAAGAATAAATAAGTTAAAAAAGAAATTAGAGAAGGTTTTACGCATTTTGAAAATAAAAGAGGAAGTCTATTTTGTTTTTTGTGATAATAAATTGATTAAAAAATTGAACAGAACTTACTTTAAAAAAAATTCTTCTACTGATGTTATAGCGTTTCCTTTAAAAGATAAATATTCTCAAAATTTTTTAGGAGAAGTGATTATCTCTGTTGAGGAGGTTTTGAAGAACTCTAAGATTTATAAAACAACCTTTTTTAAAGAACTGCTTCTTTGCAGTATTCACGGGGTTCTTCATCTTACCGGATTAAAAGATTATCCTTTGGAAAATAGAGAAAAGATGCAGAAGGAAGAGGAGAGAATTTTAAAAAAAGTAATAGATGATTGTTAAGGATTTGGGGATAGTAATAAAAAGGACGAATTTTAGAGAAACTTCGGTTTTGGTAGATATTTTTACCAAAAATCATGGAAAAATTTCAGGAATTCTGAAAGGATTTTACAGAGGAAAAAAAGAATTTACCTCTTCCTTGGATATTTTTACTCTTAATGAAATTTTATTTTATCCTTCAGGGCGTCTTTCTCTTATTTCTGCAGTTGATTTGGTAAAGGATTTTTCTTATCTTTCTAAGGATTATAAAAAAGCTTTTATTGCAGCAAAATTTATTAAAGCTATAGATAGGCTTCTTCCTTATGGAGAAAAAAATAAAGAGATTTTTTCTTTAATTTATCTTTCCCTCTCTGCACTAAAAGAGAATTTTTTTCAGAAGATATTTTACATTTTTTTCATCAAGTTTTTAAATTTTTCCGGATTAAGACCCAATTTAGCTAATTGTATTAAATGTAAAAAACCAGTTGATAAGCTACTTTTCTTTGATGCATCCGGGGGAGGAATTGTTTGCAAATATTGTAGCAAGTTTTATAATAATATTGAAGTTATTAATCCTAAAACAGCAGCATTTATAGATTATATCCAAAGGGAAAAATTTATCTTTGCTTTAAGGGTTGCTCCTGACGAAGATACAGAAAAGGAAATTCTTTATCTTCTTAATATATTTTTTCAATACCATTTAGATTTTTCTTTAATATGATTTATGAAGACAGGATAGAATCAGAGATAGAAAAGAAAGCAAAAAAAACTCAACCTAAATCATTTTCTCCTCAAGATATAGATATTTCTA
>CAZBLX010000028.1:0-9651 GCA_964492865.1 uncultured Planctomycetia bacterium
ATTTCCATAATTACATATATGTCAGAAAAGTATTTAAAGTTTTGCATATATGTTAAATTATGAGATTTAGAAAAACTTGCGAGGCTATGGGGGGTAGATATGAGAGTTCCGAATATTACGGCGAAAGATGTGTTTTTAAAAATATAGGAGGTGTTAGTTCTGGAGAAGTGCACGTTTACAATTATCCAGAGGGCTTTCGTTTAACCGTATCCGATGAAAAAGGCTACAAATTAATAGACATACACAAACCGAGTAATGTGTTAGAAGATGTTTCCAAAAAATACGACCCATATCTAAAAAGAATGTTTTTTGAAGTGAAAAGTCATTTTGCTCAAAGAAAACTTTTCGATTTAGAAATAGAAGCATTTCCGAAAGAAAAACCAGACAGGGTGGAAATTAGAATAGAGTGATAAATAATTATTTTTTATAAATACAATATTTATGAAAATACCTTGTCTTAGAAGAATCTACGTAGATATTACCTCGAAATGTAATGCTAAATGCAAGCATTGTTACTACAGAAAACAAAATTTGCAAATGGATATAAAACAATTCAAAAGAATTCTTACAGAATTTTTAACTGAAAGAGAAAAGGCAACAATATTATTGCTCGGCGGAGAACCAACTTTACATCCTCAATTAAACAAGTTTATAACTTTAGCGAAATCAAAAGAGTGGAGTGTAGGCATAATAACCAACGGACTAACAACAAAATATGATGTGTTGGAAAAGGCAGACGAAGTTCAAGTAAGTATAGACCATTACGGAAAAAAGGAAGATGAATTCAGAAATGTAAAGGGTTGCTTTAAAAAACAAATAAAAACTCTCGAGAATCTTGAAAATTCATTTATGAGAACAACAATAAAACAAGACAATATTGAAGATATAAAAAAATTAATAGAAGTTTGCGTAGAATTGAACAGAGATTGGGTTGGTGTAATTATAAAACCTCTCAACAAATATTCCGCTATGAAAATACCGACCTTATCTCAAATTATAGAATTGCAAGAATATCTAAAAAAAATAAATGCAAAATACGATATATCTGCTTACATAGACCACCCATTTTATTTCAATTTTGATAATTATTGGAGAGAGAAATTTATTAGGAGAGGTTATTATTGTCCAGCGGGTTGGTTGCATTGCTCGATAAAAATAAATGGAGATGTAACTCCTTGTTTGTTTATGGATAAGCCTGTTGTCGGAAATGCGTTTAAAGATAGTTTTGGCAAGATAAGATGGGGATTAATAAATTTTGCTGAAGAAAAAAACAATCACTTGCCGATTTGCGAAGTTGAATTACAAAACTTTTAATTCTAATGCTTTTACTTTCTCATATAACTCGTTAACCATTTCCTCCAATTCCGCTATTTTTTCTTTCAATTCTTTTATTTCAGTTTCTATTTCCATATTTATATATAAAGTTTGCTAATAATTATGGTAGAAAAAGCCTGCAAAAAGATTGGAGAATTAGGAGATAAGTATGTGTATTTGTGCCCCGCTGTTGAAGAAATTGACGAAACACTGAAGGATTTAGACAGGTTGGCGGAGATAGAGAAATGGAAGAAGGAGAGAAAAAAGATTAGAAAACAAGAATTGGAAAAACTATTGGGGATTGAAATAATCGAATAGTATATTTTTTTATTTATATTTCTATTTATATAATTATGAAGCTCTTCTATAAAACAGCGGATGTTTTATATAAATTAGGAAAATTGAAAATAGCCAACATAACCGAACTCGCAAAAGAAGTTAACATAACTTATGCTCAACTACACAAATATATAAAACAGTTTAGAGATATGGGTTTTGTTGAGGAGGTAAAAACTTTTAACAGAAAAGAAAGAGTATATAAATTAACAAATAAAGGACAGATTATTGCGAATTCGATAAGCACAATAAAAGAGCAATTATGAGAAATCTTCTTTGTTATACCTGCAAAAGACTATATGATGGCTCTTGCCCTGGATGGGTAGATGAGCTGTGGACTGGAAAATGTCAGTATTACATACCCGTTAAATCTGATAAGTAGTCCTATGGCAGGATTATATAAAAAGAACAATACCTTTTTTTACGGGAGGAGGGTTATCGGAAAAATATTTGGCGACAAATTTGTTACTTTCCGAAACAAATATCATTTCGTAAGAAAATATGTAGGCTTCGGCATAAATGCGAAATTGATTGAGTATCTCATAAAGCACGAGATTAAAGAAGTTGTAATAATATACAACAGAGAAGACGGAACACAGGAGATATATAGAGCAAGTCCGAGATGGATTAAAGAAAGAGGAATTTTAGACAAATTCGGCAATTTTGAGCCACAATACTTCTTGCCGATAGCCTTGTGGGAAAAGTGATTTGGTTCAATTATACAACCGACCATATAAATCTATAAATACTTCTAAAAAAATATATATTTATGCACAGATTAACTAAGATTGGATTAATATTTATCTTATTCTTCATTGGTGAAGGTGGTTTGTGGTTGATAAACGATGTTATGGGATGTTTAAATTTGGCGATGCAATTAGGAGAAGACGCAAATTTATGCGGAGTTACGAACGGATTTTTGTTTACTGATTGGATAAAAGCATTCCATATAGGTTTATGGACTTTAGAAATTGTGTTGGCTTTGTTTACCGTGCTTTTGATATATTATGCAACCAGAGATTGATTACATCACGGTTGATATAGATGATTTAAATTTCTACAGACTGTTTTATGCTTATTTAAATGCAAAAGAAATACTGAAAGACAATATAAAAGAAATAAAAACATTTTGGTCTCCAAGCGGAAGAGGATTTCACTTAAAAATATTTCTGAATAAACCGATACCTTTGATAGATAACATAATTTTTAGAGCCGTGCTTTTAGACGACCCCCATCGCATCAGGTATTCACTCAAAAAATATTTTATGGGCGTTTATTCTGGAGTAGATATTTGCTTTGATTATAAAAACGGAAAATATGAAAAACCTTTCGAAATGCCTAAAAATTTAACAAAAGATAATTTGGAAGAATTGGCGAAAGAATGTGAGGAAAAATATAAAGATAGAGAATTAGAATGGGAAATTGTCGAATTTGATAGCGATAAATTAATAGATATTTTTCACGAGATAGGTCAAATTGCTAAGCAAAAATACGGCTGGACTTACAAAATAATTAGAAATCCTTATCGGAACAAATCTAAATGGTTGTTCATATTGTATTATGATTAAGTGCTTTGTTGTGTTTAAGGAGAAGGATAAAGAAAAAATAATTAAATTGTGTAAAAGTGCTTCTGAGAAAGACAAAACTTTTAACTACAAAATAAATCCGTGTCCGTTTGAAGACGGCGATTATATTTTGGTAATATTTTCGCATTTACAAACACGAGACCAAGCACATCAGAGAGGTATGTATTTTGTTAAGAAAAACAAGGTTGGAGAATACTATTGGGTTAGATAATGCCTATAAGGGAATGGTTTTTGGGTGCAAAAAATTTTAGTGAGTTAGAACCAGAAGAAAGATTAAAATTATTGTTTCACGCTTTGAATTTTGTTTCAAAACACCGAGATTTGACCAGCGTAGAATTGAGAGAGTTGTATAGGAAAGAATTTGCTCCAGCAAGAAGCGAAGGAGCAATTTATTCGCTATTCGATAATTTGTATTGGTTGGGTGCTGTAAGAATTGAATATCGTGGATATCCACCGCACATTTACTATGTAATAACTCCGAAAGGTGAAGAGATATTGAGAAAGGGGTATATTGCGAAAGAGGATTATGCGGATGCTCCAGAATGGTTTATCAAGCGATTGGAAAGACCAGCAAGGAAAGTCGGTTATTACCATCTTATATATGTTTTAGCACCTTATGTTGGAGCAAGAAGAAATTTGGAGATAGAGTTTGAGGGTGATGTTCCGATATCTTGGTGGGAAGAACAAAAAGAGATTGAAGAAAGAACTGGAGCAGAGAATGTGATAATTAGGGGTATAAGGAGGGCAGTATTCGAGCTTGTTGAGAAAGTAGGATATAGTTCAAAATTATGGGAAGATGGTGTTGAAAAACCAGAAGGAGGACAGGTGAAAAAAACAGAGACGCCTACAGGGATTGTAGAGTTTAGGGTAATAGATTACGACCGAGAGCCAGCGGAAACAACAGCAGAGGGAAGTGGAGATGCTGGTTTGGACTGGAGCATAGGGACGGAAACAGATATTGCGGACAGAATTTTAGATGCTATCGGTGAGCCGATAACTCGTTTTGTAGGAAAGAAAAAAAGGAGCGGAAGAAAACCGAAAGAAGAAAGAGGACAGAGAAAAGTAAGTGAGTATTAATATTAAAAAAACTAATTATTATGGAACTCCAAACCTTTGCGGTGAGCATTGATACCTGCCAACCTCTGTTCCTAATCCATATTCATAACATCCACCACCGCAAAGGGGAGTAATTGAAAGATGACGACGAAAATTGAAATACTAAATAAAAGATGCGTAAAAATAGATGATAAAGTTGTATGTAGCAGAGTTTTTGAGAAGTATAATGATGCAATAATAAGAGCAATTACATCCGATAGAAAAACATTCAACCGAAACTATTTTGTTTGGAGAGATACTGTTAAGAATTGCGCCAATATTTTAGAGGAAGTATGGAAACCAACAGAACCGCCAGTATTGGATTTGGACAGTTACTTAAAGTATATAAGAAAGAAATACGGTGGTTGGAGAAAGGTTAGAAGGGAAACAGTAATGAGCAGATTAAATCAATTAGGCGTTCGGTATGTGACAAAAGAGAAAACACCTTTGATGCCGCCAGAGTTATGGAAAGCAACAGAAGAAGAAATTAAAAAGTATAAGATAAGAGAATTTTTGAAAAAATATTTTTGATTATGAGATATTATCTAACCAAAAGAGACCAAAACCTGTTGAGAGCGATAGAAAAAGCAAAGGATAAAAGATGGAAATATTACTATAGAAGAAAGAAATTATGGTGAAAAATTTGGATGGATTGGAAGAACTAACAAAAGATTTGGAGAGATTAGTTAGAGCAAAAAGTGTAAAGAAGAAAAAAGAAATTGCTGGTTATATTTTAGATAATTACGGATTTGTGGTTGAAAGACGAAAAGAAAGGTTTGCCTTTTTGAAAAAGTTTTTAAAATTATGGTAATTGCAAATATACCGATAGTTTGCAGACACATTATTAAAAAAATTGAGGATAGAGGATATATTATAGAAAATAAAGAGTTTGATAAAAAAAGTTGCGTAATAGATTTTCGGCATCCAAAAATTAAAAAACAAATTCCTGT
This sequence comes from uncultured Planctomycetia bacterium, assembly GCA_964492865.1. GTDB lineage: Bacteria > Omnitrophota > Gorgyraeia > Duberdicusellales > 4484-171 > CAZBLX01. The sequence continues at coordinate 5,282 of CAZBLX010000028.1, forward strand.
TGCTTACTATACAAGTAGCGTAAAAGTAACTGAAAACGGAATAGAAACCACGATAAGAGGAAAGGTAGATAGATTTAAGGAGTTGTGGTTGGATTATTGCTGTGAAAAAGAAGATAATAAATGTGTTCAGAAATGCAGACCTCACGTAAATATGGAAGAAAATATCTTGTCTGTTGAAGCGAATTTTACTGAAAATCCTGTTGAAAAATTTGATAGATTACTTGAAGAATTAATATAATTATGGAATGGCTAACTCACGAAGAATTGGATGAATACGATAGAAAAATACTTAAAAAAATATGCAAACTTCAAGATAAGTATTTAGAAAAATTGCCAAAGAAAATGAATAATAGGACATTAGGTATGCTTTTAGAAGAAAATATGGATATTTTAAGAGAATTATCTTGCAGAAAAATACCAGACCCTTCATATATTCGTGAAAAAACTTGTAAAATGTTAGATGATTTGCATAGGTTAGGATTTGTAGATGTTCCAAAATGCAAAGAGTATGTTAGAGTATAATATAAAGAAGATAAATGGATGTGTAGTAAAAATACCAAGACGAGGATTTGAGTTCAAAGTAGAGAGAGATGCGAAACTGTTTAATTTTTTAAGAGATATTACACCACCTACTTGTTATGATAACAAAAGAAACATTATTATACAAAAATATATAGAGGGTAGAAATCCAACAGACAAGGAGTTAGAGCATATTCGTAAAGAAATAGAGATGCGTGGTGTTATACCAAGAGGCATTACTAAATCAGATGTAATTATAGACAAATATGGCAAGTTTTATCTTGTAGATGTAGGGAATTTTGAAATTAAAGCATCTGATTATCATAAAGCAAAAATACCGTATTGTGATAAAACTTTTTATAATAAAACTTGCAAAATAAAAGACAATGGGAATAATTGAAGAAGTTAGGAAATCTTTTGAAGAGAGTCTTAGAAAGTTAGATGAATATATAGAGAAAATTCAAGAAGAAAGGGAGAGGTTGGTTAGAGATTTTGAGGAGAAGATGGAAGAACTTAAAACTTTTGAAATAGATAAAGATGCTCTCAAAGATTTTTTGAAAGAACCTTATGTTTTAATTCCCAGGAAGAAAGAAGAATATTATGTTATAGTTCCTAAGTTTATACCTATGCAAATAGGATGGCTCGAGCATCAAACAGCATCTTACAATATTTTTGTTATTAACAAATATGTTCAGTGGATTTATGATTTGCCAAAGACCATAAAAGAAAAGATTAAAATTCCAGAGTCTCCACCTTTTAAAGTAATTGACGGTTATTTGCATACAGGCTCTAAATTACAAGAAGTTGCGTGGGAAAGATATAAAAGATTTTTGTATAGGAAGGAAGGCAAAGATAGAATTAAAATTAAGAAAGGATACGAGTTCCTTTTAATAGCAAAACTTATAGAGGACGGATGCTTACCATTTGTTCCTATGCCGGTAGAAAAAGAAGATTTGAGGGATTTTGATAAAATAAAGTTAAGAGATTATCAAAAAAAGGCTTGGGATACTTTTCTAAAGACAGGTGCTTTGGGTGTTTTTTGGAGTTTTGGGGCTGGGAAAAGTATATTTGGGCTTTATGCTCTTGGAAGGATTAAAGGTAAAAAACTTGTAGTTGTCCCTACTTTAACTCTGAAAGAACAGTGGGAAAAAAGGATAGACGAGTATTTACCAAATGATAAATGGAATGTAGATATTGTTACGTATCTTGGCTATGACAAAGTAAAAGATAACGAATATTCTCTTGTTATTTTTGATGAAGTTCATCATTTACCGGCAAATAGTTATGTTAAACTATCAACTCTCAAAGCAAAATATAGGATTGGTTTGTCTGGTTCTCCTTTCAGGGAAGATGAAAGGGAAAACTATATATTTGCTCTTACAGGATTTCCTATCGGTTTGAATTGGGAAGAACTCATCAAAGAAAAGATTGTTACGATTCCTAAATTTAGATTGTATATTGTTAGGGACTACCACGAAAAAATGAAAAGGTTGGAAGAATTATTAAAAATCCCAGTTAAAACTATAATTTTTTGTGATGCAATAAACTTAGGCAAACAAATTTCTAAAAGATTTGGAATACCTTTTGTTTACGGGGAAACTAAAGATAGGATAAGAATAATAAAAGATAGCGATATTGTGGTTGTTTCGAGAGCAGGAGATGAAGGAATTTCGGTGGAAGATATCGAGAGGGTAATAGAAGTTGCATTTTTATACGGGAGTAGAATGCAAGAGTCTCAAAGATTTGGTAGATTGATGCATTCGCAAAAAAAAGAACCAGAACATATTATACTTATGACGGAAAAAGAATTTCAAATTTATCAAAAAAGGCTATATGCCATCTATGAGCGAGGTTTTAAGATAGAAATTGTTAGGTAGATTTAAATTATAAATTAAAAAAATTTATGGGCTACATAATTGATTACGATGAAAAGCACGATATATTCTATATTGTGAAGAAGAACAAGGAAGTTTCTCACAGTGTAGATTTAGAAGATTTTGTCGTGGATTTAGATAAGAATAACGAGATTGTCGGATTGGAGATATTTGGTATATCTAAACTTACAAAAATACCAAAAAAGTATTTTAAAGCATTAAGTATTTAAGTATTAAAAATAATAAAAATTATGGTTGAAAAAAAAGAAGAAAAAATTGATGTTAGTGCATTAGCAGAAATAATGGATTTAACAGATGATATTTGTAGGCTTAGAATTCTTGAAAGTATGTGTAGTTGTATTAGTGAAAATCCAGAAAAACACTGTAAATTTTTAAGAGATGAACTTGAAAGAAAATTTAAAGAAAGAGCAGAATTAATATATAATTTGTAACAGATGGGAAAGTGGTTAGTAATTAGATTTGATTTTAACGAAGATGATATGCAATTTCGGAGAGGTGGGTGTATAGAATTTAATAGCGATGAGGAGTTAATGAATTTCATTAAATCTGTAATGTCGAATGCTGGAGTAACACATTTATGGCAAATTACAAAAATTAAAGAGGAATAATATATTTAAATATTAAATACTAATATTATGGAAGTAGAAGAATTAGGTGAAACTTATTATGGGTTAGAATTTGAAAAAATGGCAAATAAGTTTTGGGTAAAATTGGTAAAGCCTAAAATAAGAGGATTTCCTGAATTCCAATTGAGAGATATAGGTTTGGTTGATAAAATAACTCTCGAAAATGTTGTAGGTAATTTTAGAACAATAGAAAATAAGTTTCATATTGCTGGAATTCTCAAAAGTTGTAAAATTAAAGAGATAAATGGTTATAGAGAATTAAGTTGCAAAGGAATAAAAGAGGAAGTAGAATATTAAAGTTTAAAAACAAAATATCACAAAACCCTCTTAACAACCCCTTGCCTCAATAATCCACTTTCCTCTTTATCTAAATACTCAACTTCACACCTTACAAAACCTTGCTTCTCAATTAACTCTATTGCTTTCTTACTTTCCTTACCATTTAAATTAACTCTCAAATCACCTTTAATCAATAAAACTCCTGCCTCGTGTTTCTCATACTTATCAAATTCAATAACCATTTCCTTTCTATTCTTCACTTTTATCCATTCATCGTTCCTCAAATCATTATAATAACTATCTTTTCTTTTTGCTACCAAACCTTCCAAATTTAATTGTTTTATAGTTTTCCATAAATCATCTAATTTATAATAATAAAAATAAGGAGAAACATATATATACTTATAAGTTGCCAATTCTTTTAATGGTATAATTTGTTCAATAATCTTTTTCCTTTCTAATAAAGGTTTATCGCAAATATAATCAAATATGATAAATTTAGAAGGTATTGTTTTACTTAATAAATTAATTTTTCTTTTATCTTCAACAAATCTTTTTTGTATTTTATGAAAATCACCGCAATTCTTCCAAACCCTCTTTCCATCTTCATAGTTTCCGCAAATTATTTCACCATCATACATACCATCTTTTAACCTTTTTGCTTCATTTACAATTTCAGGAAAATATTTCGTGATATTGTTTTGCTCTCTATTAATTAGGTTAATTTCCTCACCTTTTTTAATTAACATACACCTAACACCATCAAATTTAAACTCTAAAATATAATTGCTATCAATATCACTTAATTTCCCGTTCTTGCACAACTTAAATCCAATCATTTTTTGATATTTAATAAACTTTCCAACTTATCTTTAAGTTTCCAAAACCATTTTATTTTATAACATTTAGATTTATCTGAAGAATGAGGACAAATACCGCAAAGAATATGAAAAAATGAAAAATGATTTAGCAATTCTATGCACTCATCTAATATCTCATCTTCTACCAAACCTTTTTTCTCAACTTCTAAAATAAGTTTATGCACATAATC
>CAZBLX010000029.1:0-9602 GCA_964492865.1 uncultured Planctomycetia bacterium
ATATCTTCTTAAACTTCTCCAAAATTGAAAGCTGAAATTTTACTTCTTGATTGGGTTCTTTCTCTCTCACTACAGCAATATCAACCTCATATCCATTACTTAAAAGTTTCCTTGCGCAAGCTAAGGTATCTGCACCATTATTGCCCCACCCAGCAATTATAAGAGAGGTTCTTCCTAAATTAAGTTGATTTATATGAAAAAACAGATTACTTGAGGCATTTTCAATAAGAATTCTTTCCTCAAGCCCCAAATCAATCGCTTTTTTATCCAACTTTTTTATTTTCTCTTTGGGGAGAGCAGATAAAAATAATTTAGCTTTTTCAAATACTTGATTAAAACTTTCTCTTTCTAAAATCAATTTATAGGCTGAGAAATCATTTTTAATATGTGCGAGAAACTCATCCTCATATTTTAAAGGAAGAGTGGCAATCACTTTTTTTCTTCTTAAGGCTTCCTCTATAACTTTTTTAAATCTTGAAGAAAACAACTCCATCTTTCCTATCTCATCAATAACTATATATTCTGAACTTTCAACTGCTTTCTCTAATGTCTTGATAGCAACATTCTCAAAAATTTCTAAATCAACATAGTATGAGGAAACTTTATAAGAAGTTTTAAAATCACGATGAGCAAATATTACTTCCCTTTTTTCTTTTATTGTCTTTATTTTAAACCCTACTCTTTTCTTCTTTTCTCTTATCTCTTCCGTATAAAAACCATCAGCGTTTTTTATAAGAGGAACTAATTTTTTTATAAGGGTGGTTTTGCCTGCTTTAGGAAGGCCTAAAATAAAAAGGTGCATTTATATTAATGGCCGGGGTCCTGCTTTTTTTTCTTAAACAAATCTAAAAATCTATCTTCATATTCTTTATATACATTCCAGCGGTCTAATTCTTCCTTAAACTCTCTAGCTTTAGAAATATCCCTTTTTGCTTCCTCAAATAGCTTTTCTATTTTTTCCCTTGCTGATTGAGGAAGTTTTGTATAAGCAGCTAAATCTTTTTTTATCTTCTCAATATCTTCCTCACTTAAGGGCAGGCCTTCTTGAGGAATTTCTCCTTTAATATAAGAGATTAATTTATCAACTTCTTCTTCTACAAATTTTGCTCTCTCAATAATAGGTGTTAAATTAAGACGTAAATTAAGATAATCATTTAAAATTTCCAAAATTTTTAATGTTGCTTTAGGATTCTCTATCTGCACAGTATAAAAAGGAATTTCTGCCAGAAAACAGACCCCCTCTATCTTTTGTCTTTTAGCTACACCCAAAATCAATCCATTCAAACCAGTGATTTGACCCTGCTGGAGAATTTTTAAAGAGTAAGAACGAAAATTCTCTATTATCTTGGCACTGGTTGCACTAATCCATATTGAAGAATCACTTTTATGGTCAATTGCTTCCGGTTTGGCAGCAAAACTGATAAGCATTTTAACTTTAAATCTCTTCACATATTTTATAATCTCTTTAGCCAAATCCTCTGCTTTCTCCAGAGGAGGTTGAGCCTCTCCTAAAAAAAGAAGAATATCAGAAGGAGAAAATTTTTTATAATAGAAAAAGCCTGCTGGAATTGTGGGAAGCTCAATTATTCCTTTCTCCACAATAACTGCCTGAGGCTTGAAAAAACCTTGCGCTTCCAATTTGGCAAATACCTTTAAATCTAAAGCTTCCTTTAAAAATAAAGCTGTTTTATATGCAACTTCTCCCATTCCCGGCCAGGCACAGATAAAGATAGGACTTTTTAAGCGAGGGGTAAGTATCTCTTTTATCATATTATCTCCTAATTTATCATAAACCCCGCAAAAAGCAAGAATTTTATCTTGAATTAACTATCCTGTATAAAGATACCTACTTTCTCTTAACTTACATATAATTTCACGACCGTGAATTTATGTGTAAGTTATTATACTTCAATAAAAGGTTTGCTTTTGCAAATTATTTCTATATTTTCCAGTTCAACCTCGTAGGTTAAAATAGATACTTAAGCATATAATGCTTCTGTAAAAAACGATGGTTGAGAAATCGGTTTCTTATAGAAAACAAAGAATAAAGTAGTATTTGGCTCGTCTTCAATTAAAACCCTACATCTCCACCCCAGAGGTGAAATAAAATTTACATCTTGCCGATAAAAATTTAATTTAAAACCTTTTATTCAGGAAGCAGCATTACCACAGAAGTAGTATTATGAAAACCACTGAATTCACCTGTCCTAAAACATATCTCACCATAAGTTTCCCAACCTAAAATAGGAACCCCTTCTCCAAAAACTTTTTTGAACTCTTCCACAGCAGAAACAAAATCTTCTCCCAAAATAATCGCTCTGCATACACAATCAAATATTAAAGCTCCTGCAATTTTGGTATCACCCGCTCTTTGTTTGGCTATTTCTGCTGCTGAACGTGCAGAAAAAACCTGATCTTCTTTAGGACTCTTCATAATGAAGATAGTTATTCCCTCAGGAATGGTGCAGGCAAAATTCAAAGAACCATCGTCATTTTTGCTTAAAGGAACTCTTACCTTATAACCTTTACCTGCAGGAATTCCTAATTCATAACGCAGCAGAAAAGAGCCTATCTCTGTAGGAGTAGAGATTTTATCTACATCTATACCTAATTTCTTTGCATCTTCTCGTGTATACTCCTTCCATACCTCCCAGGCTGGTTTTCCCTCAACCTCATAAAGAACATTACCCTTAGCTTTTGTTACCTTTAAAGGAGTGCTTAAAGGAGTGTGCCCATGCATTACAGAAGTAATAAGTGGTTTTTTGGAAAGAATGTAACATAAAGAGACAGCGTTGGAGGCAATTTTATCATTACAAAAGACAAATGTTTTCTCAAACTTTAAATCATCAGCAGCAGCTCCTCCACCTAAAATAATATCTGTGCCTAACATATTGAAGAAATTTACCGGTGCTTCTTCTCCTTTTCCTGCCAATCCATCAATAAGAAGTATTCCTCCCAAAAAAGGATAGTCTGAGGAGACCTGAGGTCTTTTTTCAGCCAATTTTTTCATCGTTCCCACATCATCTTCTTTTAAGCCTTCCTCTAAATAAGTGAAAAACTTCATCTCATCAGAATGCAGGAGCCCCACCGCTATACTTTCTTTCTCCACTTTTTTCTCTGTGAATTCTCCTCCTGTAGAACACCCAATCAAAGGAGCACCATTGGTAAGCTGACGCACAGTATTTACTACCTTTTGATAATCATATTTAGTTGAGCAATATACTATAGCTAAATCTACCCTTTCTTCTCCTAAATTTTGCTTTGCCTCTTTTACTGCCTGTTCTGCTACCTGAATTGAATCTTCCCCTTTTGCTAAACCTGTCCCTAATTTTGTCATCTCCCACCTCCTTTTTAATCTTTCTCCAACAAAATCTTTACCTTAAAATTTCTGGCTACAAATTCTACAAACCCTCCCTGTTCAATTAATATATCTAATAACTTATGCATCTCTTCTTTGGAATAAGATAATTTTTGGGGTAGATTTGCTTTTTTTAATGCTTCCTCTATTGCTTTATTTATTTCATCTTCAGACAAAAACATTTTTAATTTTTCTTTAAGCTCATCAAGGCTCCATTCTTTCATCTTCTCCCCTTTCCTTTTTTAAAGAATCAATCTTTTCTTTCAATTTACTATTTAACCTTACTACTTCCCCTAAAGAAGTTGTTGCTTCCTCAATAGAGGAGGTAATCTCTTCTGTAGAAGAACTTTGCTCTTCAATGATCGCTGAGGACTCTTCCATTTTTTTCTTAACTTCTTCAACTGTTTTAAGTTGAGATGAGGCAACTTTAAAGATTTCTTCCATCATTGAGTTTATCTTTGTGATAGAGGTATTTATTTCTCCTGCTGCTCTCTCTGCTTTTTGTGAAAATCTGCCTATCTCCTCTCCTTTTTTACTCTCTTCCTCAATAGAACTCTTTACCACCTCCAATTTTTTATTTGCATCTTCAATAATTTTTCTGATGCGCGAACTTTCTAAAGCTGTATTATCAGCTAATTTTCTTATCTCCTCAGCAACTACCGCAAATCCACGTCCTGCCTCACCTGCACGAGCTGCCTCAATTGCTGCATTTAAAGATAAAAGATTGGTCTGGTCAGAAATCTTTGTAATTACCTCAATTATCTGACTTACTTCTATGAAACTGTTTCTCAATTCATCAATTGCTTTTTTTAAACTCTCTAAATCTTTAATTAAAATATTTAAAAAAGAAAAGGTATCTTTGAATAATTTTTGTGCAGAAGAGGAGCTTTCGGTAATGATATTTAAACTACTTGAGGCCAACTCAATATTTTTTACCGTGTTCTTTATTCCTTGAGAAAACCCTTCTAATTTTTTTAAATTCTCCTGAATCTGTGTGCTTTGAAAATTTGCTCCTTGAGTAATCTGACTTGTAGCTGTAGATATACTTTGAAAAACGGTATTCAAACTTTCTGTTTTCTGTAAGATATCTTCTGTTAACTTAGTCAATCCCTCAATTCGAGGGAAGAAACCTTCGTATTCCTGCTTAATCTTACTTAACTCATTCACTTCTTTTATTTTTTCTTTTAAATTTCTTTGAGAGGAAGCTAAAACTTTTAAAAATGATATAAATATAGCTAAAATTAAGAAAAAGAAAAGGAATTTAATTATAAAAGAAAAAGGAGAAAGGAGACAAAGAATAAGAGAAATTATCCCACAAGAAGAGAAAAGAAATAATAATCTTTTAAACATCGACCTATATTATAATGTCTTCTAAGGAGAATGTCAATCTTTTAGAATAAATCTGTTATCTTTAAAAGTGACCATGCCTAATAGTTCTTTCCGTTCTTAAACAAAATATCTTTACAATGCTCAAACTGAAATTAATCACCTGAGAGGTTTTGCTTTATATTTTAATTTTTTCTAAAAATTCTCTTACTGTAATTATTGGTATTTTGTGGAAATTTTTTAGCCTAAGAAGGTGTTTATCTCCGCTTATAATGTAGCAGGCAACTCCTTCTGAAGCTAAAGTAAGGAATTTATTATCTTCTTCATCCTCCTTTATGATACTAACTTTTGACTTAACTTTTACTACTCCTGTAAAAGGCATTAATTCTTTCTCTATTATGCATTTTATCTCTTCTTTTGAAAGTTGAAATTTAGGGTAAGTGAGGACTTTTATATACTCTTCTAAAACTTCTTTAGAAATTAAAATTTTCAAAAAACCTCTTTTCCACAGATTAACTAATTTAGCCGCCTCTCCTTTGAAAAGTATTGAGGATATAAATACATTTGTATCTATTACTACTTTTAATCCCACCTATTTTTTCTTGCCCAACAAATTGCTTTCTCAATATCCTCCTCGCTGATACCCAAAGAAGCCATTTTTTCTCTAATTTTGGCTAAGGAAGTTTTTACTGGTTCTATTTTGACGGGTTTTAAAATAATTTTATCCTCTTTTGCTTCTACTTCAAAATATTCTACATCTTTAAATCTTTCTACAATTTTTTTAGGCAAAGTTATTTGATTTTTACTTGTCTTTTTACAAAGCATCTCCACTTTAAAAATATCATACAGTAAGGAATCTGTCAAGCAAGGAATTCTTACTATGGCTTAAAAGTAGATAAAAATTATTATTGAGATACTATCCGGGTGAGAGAGGCTAAATTATCTTTCTCTTTCAAATTTATAATTCTGACTCCTTGCGTGCCTCTTTTTGTCTCTCTGACTTCCTTTACCCTTAAACGAATAAGAATCCCTTTTTCTGTAATACCCATAACCTCATCATCCTCTGCCACCAAAACTACTCCAATTACTTCTCCTATTCTCTCGGTAATTTTAACATTAATAATCCCTTTCCCTCCACGAGCTTGTCTGCGATATTCTTTTATATGTGTTCTTTTGGCAAACCCTCTCCTTGTTGCTGTAAGAAGATAAAAATCTTTATTTATTATATCCTCTGCCAGAACAACCATTCCCACTACACAATCATCAGAAGAAAGTTTAATTCCTTTTACTCCCCGTGCCTGTCTATGCATTACCCTTACATCTTCAACAGGAAATCTGATAGAGAAACCTTTTTTGGTAATTAAAATCACTTCTGCATCCTCTCTACATAATCCAGCACCAATAAGATAATCATTTTTATTCAAATTTATTGCTGAAATTCCTCTTTTTCTTATATTAGAAAACACCTCCAAAGCTACTCTTTTTATCAATCCTGAAGCAGTAGCCATAAAAACAGATGTCTCTCTTTCAAATTCTTTCACTGCCAATATCGCGGTTATTCTTTCTCGTGAAGAAAGACGCAAAAGATTTATAATTGCCTTTCCCCGCCAAGTGCGAGTTCCGGTAGGGATTTTATAAGTTTTTAAAGAATAAACCTTGCCTAAATTAGTAAAGAAAAGTAAAGTATCTTTGCTTGAGGCGACAAAAAGATGCTCTACAAAATCTTCTTCTTTTGTAGTAATAGCACTCACACCTTTCCCTCCCCTCTGTTGACGTCGGTAAGCTGAAATAGGCTGTCGTTTTATATAACCAGAACCAGTAATAGCAATCACTACTTCTTCCTCCACAATCAAATCTTCAACCTCTATCTCTTCTCTTTCGGCAACAACCTCTGTTCTTCTTGGATCAGCAAATTTCTCTTTTAATTCTTTAAGTTCTTCTTTTATCAACTCTTCCTGTTTTTTTTCTGAAGAAAGGATCAGCTGATAATATTCTATCTTTTTTATTAATTCCAAATATTCCTCATCAATCTTTTTTCTTTCCAGAGCACATAATCTTTGAAGCTGCATCTCTAAAATACTCTGTGCCTGAATTTCGGTGAGAGAAAATTTTTTCATTAAAGCCTGCTTTGCTTCCTGAGGTGATTTTGACTTTTTGATTAATTCCACTACTTTATCTAAAAATTTTAAAGCTATTTTTAATCCTTCTAAAATATGTGCTCTTTTTTTTGCTCTTTCTAACTCAAACTTTGTGCGTCTCTGGATAATTTCTTTGCGAAAACGAATATGATGAGTTAAGAAATCTTTTAAATTTAAAATTTGAGGACGCCGGTTTACAAGAGCAAGAAAAATGGCTCCAAAAGTAATTTCCAGATTTGTGTGTTTGTAAAGCTGATTTAAAATAATCTCTGCCTGCGCATCTTTCTTAAGCTCTATAACTATCCTTATTCCTTCCTTGTCTGACTCATCTCTTAAATCAGAAATTCCTTCAATTTTTTTACGATTAACTAAATCAGCAATTGACTCTAAAAGACTTGCTTTATTAACCTGATAAGGGATTTCGGTAATTACAATTTGAGTTTTATTTTTGGTATGCTCAATAGTAGCTTTTCCTCTTACAATTATTCTGCCTTTACCTTCCTGATAAGCTTTAAGAATACTTTCTTCTCCACAGATAATACCTCCTGTGGGAAAATCCGGTCCTTTTATAATTTTAAATAAATCCTTTACTGTCGCCTCCGGATTATCTAAAAGATATACTAAAGCATCGCAAACTTCTCCTAAATTATGAGGAGGAATATTGGTTGCCACTCCTACCGCAATCCCACTGGTTCCATTCACTAAAAGATTGGGTAAAATAGCAGGTAAAACCTCGGGTTCTGAAAGTGTATTATCAAAATTAGGAAAAAAATTAACTGTATTTTTTTCAATATCCGTAAGAAGATAATCAGCGATGCGTGAGAGTCTGCATTCTGTATAACGCATTGCTGCTGGTGGGTCTCCATCAATGGAACCAAAATTTCCTTGAGGGTCAATTAAAGGGTATCTTAAAGAAAAATCCTGCCCCATTCTTACTAAAGCATCATAAACCGCAACATCTCCATGAGGATGGAATTTTCCCAGACACTCTCCCACAACTCTTGCACTTTTCTTATGAGGTTGATTGTGCCTCAGGTGAAGTTGATGCATAGTATAAAGAATTCTTCTCTGCACAGGTTTAAGTCCATCTCTTATATCAGGAAGAGCACGTCCCACAATTACACTCATTGCATAAGAAAGATAAGAATCTTTCATTTCTTCTTCCAAATACTTAGGATAAATCTGTTCTTTTAAAATCTCTCTCATAATTAGATATCTAAATTTTTAACTTCATGAGCATGAGCTTGGATAAACTCTCTGCGAGGCTGAGGATTATCTCCCATAAGAATAGTAAAGATTCTATCTGCCTCTACTGCATCCTCCAAGGTAACTTTTATAAGTGTGCGCGTCTTTGGATTCATTGTGCTTTCCCATAATTGAGAAGGATTCATTTCTCCTAAACCTTTATAACGCTGAATATTTATCCCTTTTGCCGCTTCTTTTCTTACTTCCTCCAGAACTTCTTTTAGATTTTTGCATCTTAATTCTTCTTTTGTATCCAAATTCCTAAGCAAATATTCTCTCTCTTCTACATACTCTTTTATAGAAACTCCCAAATTTTTTAAACTTTTGCCTATCTCCTTTATATGATATGTCTCGAAAATCTCAACCATATCCTCTTCCTCTTCATATTTACTTAATTCTTCATCACTATATACAAATCTACTCCCATCTTTCACATTGACTTTATAAAGAGGATATCTATCTTTCCCCTCATTTATCGCTTCAAGATATTTTTTTGCATCAATCCCTTTTTTACTTAATCCGTGAAGCAATCTTTCCAATTCAATAAGATTTTTTATAATTCGGGTAAAATCTTTTTTTGAGAAAACTTTCTCTTTCTTCTCTTTTCTTTTAAGCACCATTGATCTTGTTCCTAAATCAAGTATAATCTGAGTCATTTCTTCTTCTGTGTGAATATACTTCTCAAAATCTTTCTTCCAGATTCTGTAAAGAGGTGGCTGAGCAATGTAAACAAAACCCTCCTCTATCAGTTGAGGAAATTGACGATAAAAAAAAGTCAAAAGTAAAGTGCGAATATGTGAACCATCCACATCAGCATCAGCCATAATGATAATTTTATGATAACGCAACTTTTTAATATCAAAATCATCTCCAATACCTGTTCCTAAGGCAGAAATTATTGTCTTTATCTCCTCATTACTTAAAATCTTATCTAATCTTGCTTTTTCCACATTTAAAATTTTCCCCTTTATCGGCAAAATCGCCTGAAAAGTTCTGTCTCGAGCCTGCTTAGCACTTCCTCCTGCAGATTCTCCCTCCACAATAAAAAGCTCACTGAAAGCAGGATCTTTTTCTGAACAATCAGCTAATTTTCCAGGAAGATTTGCTGTATCTAAAGCTCCTTTACGCCGAGTTAATTCTCGAGCTTTTCTGGCTGCTTCACGTGCCTGTGCTGCCAGTATCGCTTTTTCTACAATTTTATTTGCTACAGAAGGGTTTTCTTCAAAAAAAGAAGTAAGTGCCTCAAAAACCACAGAGGAAACTAATCCCTCTACTTCAGAATTTCCTAATTTAGTCTTGGTTTGACCTTCAAACTGAGGATTGGGTAATTTCACACTTATTACCGCTGAAAGTCCCTCCCGTGTATCTTCTCCAGAAATACTTGAGATATTTTTAAGTAAATTTTTTGCGCGTGCATACTGATTAATAGCGCGTGTTAAAGCAGTTTTAAATCCTGTCAGATGTGTTCCTCCCTCAACAGTGTTGATATTGTTAGCGAAACTGAAAATCATCTCTTTATATCCATCATTGTATTG
>CAZBLX010000030.1:0-9587 GCA_964492865.1 uncultured Planctomycetia bacterium
AATTACTTTCCGAAAATCCTAAAGACTTAGTTTGCAGTAATAAATATGGCTCCCCGGGCAGGACTCGAACCTGCGACCCGCTGGTTAACAGCCAGCTGCTCTACCTGCTGAGCTACCGGGGAAACCATTTTTTGAAAGAGCAATTAATGATTTTAAAATTATACTTTCATTGTAGATTTTCGTCAAGTAAGCGGTTTTTTCTCTATAAATGCTCTTTTTAAAGTTGCTGAATCTATATATTCAATTTGTGTGCCTAAAGGGATACCGATGCCAATGCGGTAAATTTTTACTTTGTAAGGAGAGATTTTCTCTATAAGGAATTGAGCGGTGAGCTCTCCTTCGGTATCAGAGTCGGTTGAGATTATCACCTCTTTTATTTCTCCTTTCTCAAGCCGATTAATTAATTTTCTTATATTCAAATTTTCTGGGCCAATTCCTTCTAAAGGAGAGATGCTGCCTAAGAGAGCATAATATACACCTTTGTAATGAGAAGTTTTTTCAATAGCCAAAATATCTTTGGGCTCTTCCACTATACATACAATCTCTTTATTTCTTTTCGGATCAGAGCATATAGGGCATATCTCCTGCGTGGAAAAATTATTACAGATTTTGCAGGGCTTTATGTGTTTATGTACTTTTGTAATTAACTGAGAAAGTCTCTCAACTTTATTTCTTTCCATTTTTAAAATGTGAAAAGCAATTCTTTCTGCGCTTCGCCTTCCAATGCCAGGAAATTCAGAAAGATTTTTGACTAATTCTTCTAATTCCTTAGGAAAACTATTCATTGGGATGGTCAATCTTTCCTTCAAAGGTATCAAGAAGTTCGTTTATGAAATCAGCATCTTGAGGTTCATCATTTTGAGGAATTTCTTTTTTATCCTCTATCAATACGAATTTAATTCTTACTGGTTTATTTAAATTTTTTTCTATTATTTTTTCTAAAATTTTGCGGTTATTTTGCTTTTCCAAAACTTCTTTATGAAATGCATGTTGTTTAAAAAACCCAATTTTTAAAAAATTGTCCTCTACAGAGATTTGAGCTTCACAAAGATGGGAGGCTAAAGTTACTTTAGTTTTTTTGACTTCTTCTAAAATAATAGGCCATTTCTCTTCTAATTCTTTTTCACAGATAACTTCCTCTTTTTCTTCGGTTTCTTCAATTTTTTCCTCAGATATATCTTCTTTTTCTGCCAAAACTTCCTCTATTTCTTTCTCAAGCATCTCCAAGGATGATGAGGAAGTCTTTTTAATTTGTGGATCAGAAGAAGTTGGTGGTTTTAAAGAAGGAGAGTAGCAAAATTTTATCAAAGCCAACTCAAAAGGTATTCTTAAAGAGTTGAGTTTTTTGGAATTCTCTTTGCTCTCTATAAGAAGGTCAATGATTTTTAAGGCTTCCTCAATACTGATAAGTTCTGAATGTTTGGATAGAAACTCTTTTGTTTGAGGAGAAAGAGAGTCTAATTCTTGAAAAGCTTTTGGGCTTAAACGTGCAAGTATTAAATTTTTGATATGCTCAATGAGAAAATTAACAAAATTCGCCAGATCTTTTCCTTCCCTGACAAGTTTATCTATGAATTCCAATGCTTTCGTTAAATTTTTCTCTATAATGAACTTTACCATTTTATTAAGTGATTCTTCTTCCACAATTCCTAAAAGAGAGGTAATATCCCATCCAATTTCTTTTTCTGTCACTACAGGAACAATCTGGTCAAGCAAAGATTCTGCGTCACGGATACTTCCTGAGGATGCTTTAGCGATACTGTAAAGGAGCTCTTCACTGATATCTATTTTTTCTTTTTCTACAATTCTTTTTAATTTTTCTACTATCTTTTCTGCAGAAAGAAGATGGAATTGAAATTTCTGGCAGCGAGAAAGAATTGTAGGAGGAATTTTATGAGGATGAGTTGTGGCAAAGATAAATTTTACATGAAGAGGAGGTTCCTCCAGTGTTTTAAGTAAGGCATTGAAACCGTCAGAGGTTATCTGGTGCACCTCATCAATTATGTAAATTTTATAACGGGAATAGGAAGGAGCCAGTTTCACACTTTCCCGCAAAGATTTTATATCCTCTATTCCTCTGTTTGAGGCTCCATCTATCTCAATAACATCTAAACTGGTTCCTTTTGCTATCTCTTTACAACTTAAACATTCCTGACAGGGAGAGATTGTGGGGCCTTTTAAGCAGTTTAAAGCTTTTGCTAAGACTCGTGCAAGAGAAGTTTTCCCTACACCCCTTGGTCCACTAAATAAATAAGCATGATGTAGCCTTTTTGTTTGAATTGCTCTTTTTAATGCAGAGACAACATGTTCCTGCCCAACAATTTCATCAAAGTTTTGTGGACGATATTTTAAAGCAAATACCTGATATTCCATTTTTGAGTTAATTAGAGTTAATTAGTATAACGCTTATTTTCTTTAAGTCAATATACCAAAGATAAAGATAAGATAGCTTATAAAAAAGATTGCTCCTTCCAGCCGGGATAATTTTTTTGATTTTATTCCTAAAAGAGGCATTAAACTGAATAAGAAAAGCATTTTATATTCAAATTTTAAAAAAGAGGAGGATAAAGGAATAGGCTTTATTAAAGATACTGTTCCCAGAATAAACAATATATTAAAGATATTACTTCCAATGATATTTCCTATACTTATTGCTGGAATTCCTTTTAAAGAGGCAGTCAAGGAAGCCACCAGTTCTGGGAGAGAAGTTCCTATAGCAAAAATAATTATTCCTATAATCCATAAATTTATTTTTAAAATCTTTGCCAAAGCAGTTGCCCCTTTAATCATAAGGTCTGCTCCCTCAATAAGTCCTGCCAAAGAAAGAATTAGAAAAAGAAAAGTTATCTTTTTGGATTTTATTTTTCTTAAATATTTATTAAGTTTGAATTCTTTTACTTCTTCCAATTTAAACTCTTTGCGCGCTTTTTTATAAGAAAAAATACAGAAACAGAAAAAGATAATTAAAAATATTATTCCATCCCCGCGAGTTAAGATTAAATCTCTACTTAAAATATAAAGCAAAAATACTGCCCCCACCATTACAGGAAATTCATTTTTAAAAATTTTCTCGTCTATCTTTATAGGTTGAAAAAGAAGGCATATTCCCAGAATCAATCCAATATTGGCAATGTTGCTTCCAATAACATTTCCTAAAGCAATTAATTTTTTATTTTTAACTGCTGCCACTACTCCTACTCCTAACTCAGGAGCACTTGTTCCAAAGGCAATGATAATTAATCCTATAAATAAAGGGGTTAAGTGAGCAAGTAAAGAGAATTTTACTGAGGTTTGAATGAGCCAGTCTGCACTATAAATTAAAAGAAAAAGGCCGACAAGAAATAAAAATATATTAAAAAGTAACTCTATCAAGATAATTACCTAACCAGCCAGACTCCTAAAATAATTAAAATTATTCCGATAAGCCTTAAGAGAGTAAGTTCTTCTTTTAAAATAAATACTCCCAAAATAGCTGCTATTAAAGGATAAGTAGAGCATAAAGGAACAACTACCGAAGCTGGTAATCTTTTTAAAGCAGAATAATAAGTAATCATTCCTAAAAGTCCAGCACAAAATCCGGATAAGGCAAAGAGAAAAAGAGAGGAGACAGTAAACTTAATAGCTTTATATTTAAGAAAAAAAGGATAAAGAAAAAGTAAACCACCTGCTACTGCTAAAGTGCGAATAATAAGTCCTGAGAAAGGAGAGGATTCTCTTAGAGCAAATTTATCAAATATAGGAGCCACTCCCCACAGAAGCACAGTTAAAAATATTAAAAGGTATGCCATCTTGATAAACGGAGAGGCCGGGATTCGAACCCGGGGTCCCACCCTTCAGTGGGACAACCGCTTAGCAGGCGGCTGCCTTAAACCAGACTCGGCCACCTCTCCTTACTTTTCTATTTTAACCTCTAACGTTTAGAAAGTCTATAATAAAAAGAAGGGTTCCTTGTTTGCAAATATATCTTCCCTTCCCCCTCTACTTCAAATACTAACCCTTCTCCTCCCAGAAGAAAACTTTTTAATCCTCCGAATTTTCTTATTTTATAAGAAAGAGTATCCTCCATACACACAAGATGGAAATTATCCATAATGAATTTCTCTCCTGGTTTTACTTCCTTTTCTATAATCGCTCCACAACTGTTAACCCAAATTCCTCCTTCTCCAGTTAATTTAAGCCAGATAAGCCCTCCACCTCCTAAAATCCCCTTAAGACCTCTCCAGACGACATTTCTTTCTATCTCACCATGATGAGCCAAATATACACTGGAAGCTAAAATTAATCCTTTTCCTCTTTTTACTTCTATATAACGAATATCTCCAGGGACAAAGGGTGCAAGCCACACACTTGCTTCTTTAGACTGAGCAGTAAATTTATTAATGAAGATTGATTCTTGAGTAGTAAAAGCTTTAAATATTCCTTTATATTGAGTCTCTATCTTTACCTCTCCTGAAATTGCCACCATACTTCCTGCCTCTCCATAAACTGTTTCCCCAACATCTAAAAACACCTTTACCATCGCATAACCAGGTTGAGCAACAATTTCATACCTCATTTTTCCCTCTCCTTTTCTTTTTAAAAAACTCCTTTATTAAATTAGCACATTCCTCCTCCAAAACTCCCCCTTTAAATTTTATCTTATGATTAAGTTTTATTTGATTAATATCAATTTTTGAGCCAAAAGCACCGCTTTTCTCATCATAAGCTCCAAAAATTACTTTATCTATTCTTGATAAAACCAGGGCTGCTGCGCACATAAGACAGGGTTCAACGGTGACATATAAAGTGCAGTCCTTAAGCCACTTTGATTTTAGAAAACTTGTAGCCTGAGTGAGAGCAATCATCTCTGCATGAGCTGTGGGGTCTTTTAATAATTCTACTTGATTATGACTGCGAGCAATAATTTTACTATTATTTAAAACGATAATTGCTCCTATAGGGACTTCATTATTTCTGTAAGCAATTCTTGCTTCCTTAAGAGCTTCTTGCATAAACTTTTCTTCCTCTTTTTTCATTTTTCTTTTATTATTTTTAAGAAAGTATCAACAACCTTGGGGTCAAAAGCCTTACCTTTTTCTTTTTTAATTATCTGAATTGCTTTTTTTTGAGAAAAAGCTTTCCGATAAGGTCTTCTACTTGTTAAAGCGGCATAAACATCGGCTAAAGCTACAATTCTTGCAGAAAGAGGAATCTCTTCTCCTTTCAATCCTAAGGGGTATCCGGTGCCATCCCATCTTTCATGATGATAAAGAATTGCTGGAATCGTTCCTTTAAGAATATGAATATCTCGCAAAATTTCAGCTCCCAGCCAGGGATGAGCTTTAATTATCTCTTTTTCCTTTTTATTCAGTTTTCCTTTCTTAAGAAGAATTTTGGAACTAATTCCAATTTTGCCTAAGTCATGAAGAATTGCAGCATGATACACATCGTTGACCTGTTGGGGAGGAAGCCCCATCTCTTTGGCTATCTTTTTTGCAATTTGCGCTACATACTCTACATGGTGTGCGGTGGATAAATCCTGAGTTTCTATTGCTTTAGCAAAGCCATAAATCATATCCAAGAGAGTTTGATTTATTTCTTTATTTAAATATTGAATTCTTCTCCTTAAACTTTCTACATCCATAGTTTTTTCCGAAACAGATTCTTTTTTTCTTAAAAGATTCTGATAAAGAGTGATTCGATTGCCTCCTTTTATCTTTGAATTTTCTAAAGCTTCTTCTAAAGCAATAATAACTTCTTGGTAATTATAAAGACTATCTTCCTTAGTATTTACAATCCCCATGCTTATATTTATTTTTGCAGTTATTTTTTTAAATCGGAACTTACAATCATTAATATATCTTTTGATCTTTTCCGCAATTCTTTCTGCTTTTTTTAAAGAATAAAAAGGCAGAAGAATTATGAAAGCATCTTCTCGATAACGAACAATATTTATCTGAGAAGGAAGTAGTTTTTTTATAATCTTTATTACCTTTTTTATAATATAATCAGCAAATTCCCATCCATAGGTCTGATTTATGTGACGAAAATAATCTATATCAAAAATAATCAAAGAGAGGGAGGATCTTTTCTTTTTTGTTTCTTCAATAATCCGGGGGAAAACCTTTAAGAAATATTGCCAGTTAAAACAATCTAAATAAACATCCTTTATCTTTACCTCTTCTAACTCTTTTTTAAGCTTTAAAAACTCTTCTGCTTTTTTTATTTTAAATGAAATTTCTTCTGAAGAAGTAGAATCCGTTATATAATCAAAGAAGCAATTTTCATCTATGTCCTTAGGCATGTCCTTTCTATCTTCAATATAAAGAAAAAAAAGCTTGTCAGAATACTGTATGGGCTTAAATTGAGGTTTCTTTTGAAAACAATTATAATCTAAAATTACCAAAGAGGCTTTTTCCTTGGATAAATTTTTAAAAGAAATTTTTTTAAGATTTTTTATTTTTTTAAATAAGGATAAGGGTCTGCGTCTCTTACAGGAAACAAAAACAACCTCTTTCATCAAAAAATTTTAACATATTTGGTTTTGCTTTACAATAAATTATAAAATCACAGTGCCACAAAGTTGTGAATTTTCATTCTGCTATTGCAACCTCTCATTGACCTTTCTTTGAGAATTAAGAAATTAATCCTTCACTTAAAACAAGGGCACTCTTATACTTTTCTGCTCAATCTCAGGCAAAATAGTTCTACCTTATCTGTTTATAGCACCAAAATTACTGAGGTATTATCTCTCCTGTTGTAGAATCGTAAAGAATACCTTCCACATCACCACACCAGACAGGGGGAGAAGCAAGCTGAGCTTCTAATTCTTCTGTATTTGCTGGATAACAGGGTGCTTCTACATCTTCTTTCCTCCCATATTTATTACAGCTTCCAGGAGTAGTGGATGCCAAACATAAACATGTATAAATAGCACTTTTTGCATAATAAATATTTGCTGCACTACGCAAAGCGCCAATATTTCCCTCATTAGTAGCATTACAGGCTTCTTTTCTGAAATTTATAAATTTAGGTATAACTATAGCGGCAATTATTCCTATTATTACTATTATCATTATTATTTCTACTAAAGTAAAACTTTTATTCATAATTATTTCAGATCAGGGATAATTTCTCCTTTTTTGGGATCGTATTTATAACCTAAAATCTTCCTTCGGGTATATTTACTTTTTAAGATTAAGAATAAAGGATTTAATTCTTTCACCGACTGGACTAAATCAGCTATTTTTTCTCCTGTTCGCCTTTCCATTTCCAGTGCTTTCTTCTTAGCTTCCTCTACTTCCATCTTATATCTTTTTTTAGCCTCTCCTATAACTTTTCTATACCTTAAATAAGCTCTCAAGAATTCCATAAATCCCTTTTTCCTTGCTTTCCATAATTTAGGTATTTCTTTTTCCATAGCAGAAAGAAAACGAGCATATGCCTCATTCTTTCTTTCCCTCAACATATCTTCTGCTTTCCGACTTGCCTCATAATAAATTTTTCTTGCTTCAAAATAAATACTATCTCTAATCAATTTACAGTATAAATGAAGCTCATAAAAATTGAAAAGATAAATAAAGTATAATACAAATATAATTAATCCTGAGAGGACCAGTCCCTTTATTACTTCCTTAACCACCTTTACTGATTGTCTCATAAAATTTATTTTTTATTATTTTAGCAATTTTTAAAGAAAAGGTAAATAATCTTGAATTTCTCGGGCGGGATAGTCTGATTTTGTTTATTTTAAATTTTCTGATAACTTTTCCATCTGTTCAGGTGTAGCATTTTTTATATACTCAGGGTTGGCAAGTTGCATTTGCGCTTCCATGGATTTGGCAATCTCCTCAACTTCTTTGTCCGTCTTTGCTGTAACTTCCTTTTCTTTTTTACAACCAGAGAAAATGCTTACTAAAAATAAAACCATAATTATTCCTACAATCCCTCTCATCATTTTACCTCCTGAAATATTTACGCTCATAAATTACTTTTCCTTTTCCATCTTTTAATACATAATGGTAACCCTTCCACCTTCCATTTTGATCATAATAAGTAGTATATTCATAAATGTATCTTTTCTCTCCTGTTTTTCTGTTATAGCTGACACCTTTCCAGTATATAGACTTGCGCTTGCGATTTTCATAATAATCATATTTATAATTCCAGCTGTAGACAGGTTTCTGCGTTCTGTTATCAAAATACTGATAATAACCGCAAGAGGGACGACCATCCTCATGATAATTTCGTGCATAGTTAAAATAATAATCAAACGAATAATGCCACTTTCTAAAACTCCATTCGCCTTTATAAATTCCTGAACCTACATACGACTTTCTTCTCCCATTAGGATAATAGTAATAATCTACTACATAAGAAGCTTTGGCTTTATAACTCCATTGATACTTTGGCCAACTATAAGAATATTCATAATCAATATCTCTTCTAAGAATCTGCCCTTTCTCGTTTATATAACTTTTAATTCGACACTTCCAGTGAGGATAAGAATAAGTTTTTTCCTTTATCTTAGCTTTCTTTAACTCTCCTTGACGCAGAGACTGCTGAGGGGAAAGGTTTCCATATCTGGGGATAATTGTACCTGTTTGAGGATCATAATAATAACCGGTTATTCTATCATTATCTTGAGAAAAAGCAAAATTGCCACAGATCAAAAGACTTACACTTATGATCAAAACGAAAAATAAAAACTTTTCCCTCATTTTTTCCTCCTCTTTTTCCAATTTATTTATACCATATTTTTTCTCAGAATTCCAGTTGGCATACACCCTCATTGATTCCTAAAATTGATACCTACTCATAAATAATTACCTGTGTACACCCTTGCACACCCGGCGGGTGTGATTGATTCGGCACGGTGTGATTGAAAAAAATAACAACACTTGATTTGTAAATTTACAAGTTAAACACTTGAGGGATGGATTCACTAAAAATGGGCGGTAGAGGATTCAATCTTGCCTCTTCCTTGTAAGGGAAGCGCTCTAGCCAACTGAGCTAACCGCCCGTTTTTTATTTTAAAATTTCTAGATTCTATAAAAGAGCTCTTTATATACTGTATAATCCTTTCTTATTCCAACTTTAATTACATATACAACTATTTCTTTCTTCTCTACTTTATACACAACTCTATAATCTCCTACTCTCAATTTCCAGTAATCTTTGTATGTTCCTTTTAAAGGCTTACCGTAACCTAAAGGATCTAATGATAATTTTTTCTTTATTGCTTTTATAATCTTTTTTCTCCAGGAAGGATCTATTTTTTTAAGGTCTTCTTTTACTACAAGGGGGTGAAATTTAATCTTCCATATCATCTATCATTTTTTCTACCTTTTCCATATCTAAGTAATCACGTTTGCGGGAAGATTTTTCTCTCTGGAAAGCTAAATATCCTAATGCAAAGTCTTCCAGTTCCTCTAAAATCCTCTCCATTCTTCTATACTGTTCTATATCTAACAACACAGCTATTAATTTATTTCTTTTACCGATAAATATTCTATTCTCCTTAGCCTGTTTTAAAATCTCTTTCATTTTTGTTCTTAACTCAGAAATTCCCACCCAAGTTGTTTTTTCTTCAAAAGTATGCATCTTTA
>CAZBLX010000031.1:0-9519 GCA_964492865.1 uncultured Planctomycetia bacterium
GTTTATTCATCACATCATCAAATTTTAAAAGGTCTTTTCTTATCTCAAAATTATGCGCTTCCACTCTTTTTTGGGCAATCTCTATAGAACGGGTAACCAAAGGATGCTCAATAGGTTCATCTTCAGGAAATTTAAATCTTTCCATAAGAAAGTATATTCTTTCAGAACCAAATAATCTCATCAGATCATCTTCTAAGGAGATATAGAAACGTGAAGAACCAGGATCTCCCTGGCGACCCGCTCTTCCCCGCAGCTGATTATCAATACGTCTTGCCTCATGGCGCTGTGCTCCAATAACATGAAGCCCTCCCAGATCCACCACTTTTTTGTGTTCCTTATCAAACTGAGGTTTATATTTTTTATAAATTCTCTCATATTTCTCTTTATAATCAGGATCTGAAGGAGAGATATTATTCTTTCTTAAGATGTCCTTTACAAAATAATCAATATTTCCTCCCAAAATTATATCTGTTCCTCTTCCTGCCATGTTAGTAGCGATAGTTACCTGTCCTAACCTTCCTGCCTGAGCAACGATATAAGCTTCTTGTTCATGATATTTAGCATTTAAAACATTGTGAGGAATACCTTTTCTTTTAAGCATTAGGGATAATTCTTCAGAATCATCAATAGAAGCAGTTCCTACAAGAATTGGTCTTCCTTTTTTATAAAGTTCTTCAATTTCAGAAACAATCGCCTTAAACTTTGCTTTTTTTGTCTTGTAGATTCTGTCGGGATAATGAATTCTTTTTAAAGGTTTATTGGTAGGAATAACTACCACATCTAAATTATAAATATGTTTAAATTCGGCTGCCTCTGTGTAAGCGGTTCCTGTCATTCCTGCCAGTTTTTTATACATACGAAAATAGTTCTGCAAAGTTATTGTTGCCAAAGTCTGGGTTTCTTCCTGTATTCTTAATCCTTCTTTAGCCTCAACTGCCTGATGGAGTCCTTCAGACCAGCGCCTTCCCGGCATAAGACGACCGGTAAACTCATCAACAATAATAACACGACCGTCTTTTACAATATAGTCTCTATCTCTTTTAAATAGATAATGTGCCCTTAAAGCTTGCTGAATATAATGCAACCATGTATAAGAAAATCTATCAGGTAAATCTTCGGAGATATTTTTTACTTTAAGAAGAGACTCAGCTTTTTCCTCACCTCGTTTAGTAAGAAAAATAATATGTGTCTTTTCCTCAACAATAGCATCATACATCTCCTCAAGTCTTTGTGGTTCTATCCGTGTCTCTTTTCCATCAATTTCTTTCAATATCACATAACCTTCTTTTGTATCATAGCGAGAGATAACTTTTTTCACTTTTAAAGAGCGAGCTACTCTATCAGCAAGATAGTATTTTTCAGTAGAGATTTCTGCCGGACCTGAGATTATTAAAGGAGTTCTTGCTTCATCAATAAGGATAGAGTCCACCTCATCAACAATAGCATAAAAATGCCCCCTCTGAACACAATCTTCACTTGATGCAGCCATATTATCTCTTAAATAATCAAAACCAAACTCATTATTTGTACCATAAGTAATATCACAAAGATAAGCTTTTTTTCTTTCCTCCTTACCCATATCTTGCTGAACTACTCCACAGCTTAAGCCTAAAAATTCATATACTGGCCCCATCCATTCCCAATCTCTTTTAGCTAAATAGTCATTTACAGTAACAATATGCACACCTCGCCCGGATAATGCATTTAAAGAAGCAGCTAAAGTTGCCACTAAAGTTTTTCCTTCTCCTGTAGCCATCTCTGCAATTTTATTTTTATGCAAAACTATTCCTCCTAAAATCTGCACATCAAAGTGTCTTAAGCCTATTGTGCGAGAGGCAGCTTCTCTTACTAAAGCAAAATGGAAAGGCAAAATTTCATCAAGGATATTTTCTAAAACGTGCATATATTCCTCATCTTTTAAATTTTTTGTCTCCTCGGCTATTCTTCTTCTAAATTCATATATCTTCTCTTTAAAGAAGCTATCCGGTTTTTTCTTTAGCTTCTCTTCATAAGAATTTACTTTACTAACAATAGGGGCTAATTTAGTTACTTCTTTTGCTGAAGGAAGAGGAATCTCAGAATGAAAAGAAATATTTACCTTGGGTTTTAACTTTTTTATTCTATTTTCATATAATTTAAGAAGTACTTTTTTAATCATCTTTTTACATTTTGTTTTAAATACTGATAAATAAATTCATCAATTTTGCCATCCAATACCTCATAAGCTGAGGAAGACTCTACTTGTGTGCGATGATCTTTTACTAAAAGATAAGGATGCAAAATATAGGAACGAATCTGACTTCCCCACTCTATTTTCTTCTTTTCTCCCCCAAGTTTTTCCATCTTTTTTCTCTTCTCCTCTTCATATAAAGCATAAAGTTTTGCCTGCAAAATCTTTAAAGCTGTCTGACGGTTCTGGTATTGAGAACGTTCATTCTGACAGTTAACTACAATCCCTGTAGGAATATGAGTAATTCTTACTGCAGAATCTGTGCGATTAACGTGTTGTCCTCCATGACCGGAAGCACGAAAGGTTTCAATCTTTAAATCATCAGGATTAATCTCTATTTTTTTATCAACAATTTCTGGCAATACATTTACTGAAGCAAAAGAGGTGTGTCTTCTGCGATTAGCATCAAAGGGAGAGATTCTCACCAATCTATGCACGCCTTTTTCTGCTCTAAGTAAACCATAGGCAAATTCTCCCTCTACAAGAAATATAATATTTTTTATTCCTGCCTCTTCTCCTTTTAGCTCATCTAAAATTTTCACTTTAAAGTTTTTATCCTCTGCCCAACGAAAATACATTCTAAAAAGCATTGCTACCCAATCACAGGCTTCTGTTCCTCCGGCTCCGGCATTTATCTCTACAATAGCATTGTTTTTATCAAACTTTTCAGAAAATAAAGTGCGTAGACGAATTTTTTCTATTTCTTTTTCTACCTTCTCAAGTTCTTTTTTGATCTCCTCTTCTAAAGAAACATCCTCTAACTCTGCTAATTCCTCAATTTCTTTTACTCTTTTCTCCATCTCTTTTATTTCCTCTACCCCTTTTTTTAAACTTTTAAATTCCTCCATTATCTTACTACTCAGGTGAGGACTTCTCCAGAAATCAGAAGAAGCCATCTCTTTTTTTATCTCCTCTAATCTTTTCTCCTTTCTATCAATATTCAATATTTTAGAAAATTCCCTCAGGCTATCTTTTATCTTTTTAATTCTTTCTAAAATTTCTGAATTCAAATCAGACCCTTTCCTTTCAGATTAAGCTGTAATTCTTCTTTCTTATCTGCGTACTCTAAAGCTAAACGAGGAGAAATTAATTTTTTCTCCACTAATTCTAACAAACACTGATCAAAACTCTTCATCCCATAGATTTCTCCAGAAGCAATGTATTTAGGAATCTCCCACAACTTATTCTCTCGCAAAAGACGAGAGATTGTAGGAGATAAAGTCATTATCTCATAAGCAGGAATTAATCCTTCTTTATCCAGGCGAGGCAAAAGTCTTAGACAAATCACTCCTTTAAGAAGGACAGATAACTGCATTAAAATAAAATTATGCTGATAGGGAGGGAAAAAGTTGATAATTCTTTCAACTGTTGTGGAAGCATTTACTGTATGGAGAGTAGAAAATACTAAAATTCCAGTTTCAGCAGCAGTTAAAGCAGCATAACAAGTATCCTGATCGCGGATATTTCCAATAAAGAGAACATCTGGTGAATGCAGAGCAAATTGTCTTAAAGCTTCCTGATAAGAAGCCACATCCTTGCCAATCTCTCTCTGATTAATTATTGACTTTTTATCTTGAAAAGTGAATTCAATTGGTTCCTCAACAGTAAGGACGTGCTTTTTAAAATTCTGATTTATATATTCTATCATACTGGCGATAGTTGTTGATTTTCCGCTTCCGGTGATTCCGGTAAGAAGAATTAAACCTCTTTTTTCCTGGCAAAACTTTTCTAAAACTTTTGAAGGAAGATTAAGCTCAGAAAATGTAGGAATTCTTAAATCTATCTTTCTTATTACTAAAGCTACTGTATTTCTTTGATAAAAAATGCTTATACGAAAACGCCAGTTTTCCTTAAACCATAAAGCAAACTCACAACTTCTTCTTTCCTGAAATGATTTCTCCAAATCTTGAGGAATAACCTCAGCAATTATCTTTTCTAAATCCTGAGGAAGAAATTTATAGTCACCGATAGGCCTGACTTCTCCTAAAACCCTTCCTTTCAAAACAGAACCTGCTCTTACAAAAGCATCAGAGGCATTTTCCTCAATCATTTTTTCAGCAATATAGGAAAAATCCACACTTCCCTCCTTATTCTAATTCTTCCTTAATTTTTTCCTCCAGCTCCAACAATTGTTTTTTTAACTTTTTCCCCAAAGAATATCCTCCCAAATCTTTTTTATGAGAATAAACTACCCGATGACAAGGAATAAAAAAAGGATAAGGATTATTTTTTAAAACCTTAGCCACTGCACGAAAAGCATAAGGCTTGCCTATTCTTTGAGCAATTTCTTTATAAGTGCATACCTCACCTAAGGGAATTTTAAGTACTTCTTTTAAAACTTTCTTTTCAAACTCGGTCATTTTCTAAAATCTTTTTCTTTCTTAACAACAAATGGTATCTATGAGCAAAACGATGCGCTTCATCTCTCACCCTTTGAATAAGTTGAAGTCCAATATTATCCTGATGAAGTCTTAAAGGCTCTTTTTTTGAAGGAAGCCAAATCTCTTCATTTTTCTTAGCAATAGAGATAACAGGAATCTCCAATTCTAATTTTTTCAATACTTTTAAAGCCACCGAAAGATGAGATTTTCCTCCATCAATTACAACCAAATCTGGCAATTCTTTCTTTTCCTCTTTAAGGCGACGATATCTTCTTTCTACAACTTCGGCAATCATTTTATAATCATCAATATCCTTTACCATTTTTATCCGGTAACGTCGGTAATTGCTCTTATCTGGTTTCCCATCTTTAAATACCACTACTGACCCGCAAGCTTGCCTTCCCTGTATACAAGAAATATCTATACCTTCAATTATAAAAGGAATTCTTTTCAAATGCAAAATTTCTTTTAAAACAATCGCTTCATTTCCCCACGATTTTCCTGCGTATAATTTAGTCAAAGCCTCTAACTTATCTCTATACACAATTGCCTCTTCAAATCTCTGCTCTTGTGCTAATTTCTCCATTTTCTCCTGTAATTTCTTAAGCAAAATCTTCCTTTCACCAGATAGAATTTTAGCAATATTATCTACAATATCTTTATATTCCTCCTCATCTATTTTTTTCTCACACACTCCTGGACAGAGATTGAGATGATAATAAAGACATACTTTTTTAGGTAAATTTTTACAGGAACGATAAGGAAATATTCTCCTTATCAATTTAAGTGCGGATTTTAAAAGTTTAACATTAGGATAAGGGCCAAAAAGAGTAAAATTTTTCGTTTTTTTTGGTCTGGCTACATAAATTGCCGGGTATTTCTCTTGAGTAATAACTACATAAGGATAACTTTTATCATCTTTCAAAACAACATTATATTTGGGTTTTTCTTCTTTTATTAAAGAAGCCTCCAAAAGCAATGCCTGCTCTTCAGTATCACACAAAATATAATCAACATCTTTAACCTTTTCAGTAAAAATTAAAGATTTACTTCCTCCTTTAAAATGAGAAATTACCCTTTTACGGATAGAGGTAGCTTTTCCAATATAAAGCACCTCTCCTCTCTCACCCTTTAAAATATAAACTCCACACAAATCAGGTAATTTTTCTATCTTCTCCTGCAAATCCATTTTTTCAGAAATATTATTTGTTCTATCTTTAATAGACTGCCTCCTATTAAAAACGAATTTGTTCCCGCTAAAATAGCCAACAAAAGCTTTATATATTTATTATACTCTCCAAAAATAAAAATTGATTTAAAAAATAAAGCAGAAATTATACTTAAAAAAGTCAATTTTAAAAGATATTCTTTTAACTCCTTCCAATAAAAAAATTTTCCTATGCATTGATTGAACCTGTAGAAAAGATAGAAAAAATTAAATGCTGCTGCCAGCACACTTGCTAAAGCCACCCCTCCAATTTTTAAAGGAAAAATCAAAAGAGCACTTAAAACTATATTTATTATCAAAGCAAAGGTAGCACTTCTTGCAGGAGTAAGGGTATCTTTTAAAGCATAAAAAGAATTGACCAAAAGTTTTATTCCACAGAAGAAAAAAAGACCAAAGGAATAAAAAAGCAAAACCCAAGAAGTTAAACTTAAAGAATATGCTCCAAATGCACCTCTTTTAAATAATACTTCCAAAATATTATTTCCTGCAAAAATTAAAATCATACTGAAAGGCAAGACAAAAAAAAGTATGCTTTTAAAAGAAAAAAGAAACAATTGTCTAAATTCATTATATTTTTTTTCTTTATAAAGATAGGAAAAATCAACAATTGCTACCCGAGATAAAGATACCGCAATCAAAGCTAAGGGAAATTGAATAATCCGATTAGCATAATAAATAGCTGCTAAAGCTCCTTCTCCCACAATCCAACTTAAAGAGGAAAAATTTGTATCTATAAAGACAGATAACTGATATACAATGCTTGACCAGATACGGGGGAAAAACAATTTTATCATTCTTGATATATCCTTATCTTTAAAAATTCCTTTAAAAGAGACTATTTTTAAGTTTATTTTTTCTTTAAATCTTAAAAAGAAAAAAGAGATGATGAATTGTAAAAAAGCAGCTATCAGAACACTTAAGACAAGAATATATCCATTAAGATATTTTTTAAAAAACAATATGCCAAAGATAAGAGAAAGATTAAAAAGAAGAGGCAAGAATGCCGGAAGAAAAAATTTTTTACGCACATAAAAAAAAGAGTTAAAAAGAGCTACCAATCCAATAAAAAACAAATAAAAAAATACCCAGCGGCTAAATTTTACTGCTAAATTAAATTTACAAGGATCTTTAAGAAACCCTAAAGCAGTAATCATTATTAAAAAAGGAGCCAGAATTATACCTAAAAAAGTAAATATTAACAGTAAAATAACAAAAAGAGAGAGGGTTTTACTCCCCAAATCCTTTAATTTTTTTTGATCTTTTCTATATTCAGAAAAAACAGGGGTAGCCACAGAGTCAGAAAAACCTTCTCCTAAAAGACTTCTTAACAAATTAGGAATTTTAAAAGCAGCGATAAAAGCTTCTAAAGTAGCTGAAGTTCCAAAATATTTAGCAATAACTATATCTCTTACCAATCCCAAAATACGTGAGAGGAGTATCCCACTACTTAGCAAAGTAGCATTTTTAACTAATTTTTTAAACATTTTAAAATTGGATGCGTCCTAAATTTTGATATGTAATGGAATAAGTATAAAAAACTATTAAAAAATAATTTGAAATTTCTCTAAAAATATAATAGGCTCAACCTCCTAAAGGAAGGAGGTGAGCCTATGAAAATTGAGTTAAAAATCACCTTAAAGATACCAAATAAATTAAGAGATGTCAATAGCATTGAAGGGTTTGTTTTTAAAGAAAGGAATCGAGTAGGCAAAATAATAGCATGAGATAAAATTGGCTATTTGTTAAGAAATATAAAGAAAAAGAACAAGAAAAACTACTTAGAAAACAAGATAATCTATAAAGGAGTAAAAAATATTACAACCTTTGGTAATAATTTTACTCTCTTCTAGAAGAAAATTCAACATAACCTCAATAAGGAGGAAGTTTTAATTAGTGATGGAAACAGATGGATAAAAGAGATAAAGAACCTCCGCTTTCCTGATGCCAAATGTCATCTTTCTTGGCTGGCATCTAACTAAGAATATAAGAAGAGCATGAGAAAAATAAAAGACTAAATAAACTATTTTTAAAGTATCTTTACGAAGGGAAGGCAGACCGAATAATAGAAACTTTAGCTACTAAATATAGAGTATTAACCAAAGAAAAACAAGAGATAAATGGACTTTTAGAGTATCTTAAAAACAACCAGGAAGGAATATACGGCTCTAAAGGCTTTGAGATTAACAAGATAGGAAGTGGTGCAGTAGAGAAAAATATTGAGATAATAATTGGCAGAAGATTTAAAAAACAGGGTATGAGTTGGTCAAAAGAAGGAGCTCAGGCTCTTCTTAAATTAAGGGTCCTTAAACAAAATAAAGAAGATTGGGATAAGTTTTTTAAAAAGTTAAAATGGAATTAAGTTATATCAATTTTGGGGACGCAAACCTTATTAAATAATTTCTTGACAAAAAAAGTTTTTTATAAATAATCAATAGAGAAATGGGGCGACCAAAAAAAGAATTAAAAAAAATCCATCGCAAAAAAGTTAAAAAAGCAAAAGAGAAAGTAAAACTTTTCTTAGAAGGTAAAATCTCTTACAAAGAACTTAATGCTTTAGCAAGAAAGATGCTGGAGAGAAGAAAAAGAACAGAAGCCTCCCTATCCGGTTCATCCTAAATTATAGTGCTTTCTTACCCTCTTTTTTATCTTCCAGCGACAGCTTAATCCTTTAGGAAATTCAACAAAATCATCCTTTTTTATCTTTATTTTCTCCCCATCAGGCAAAACTACCTCTGCTTCTCCTTCTAAAAAATAACATTGTTCTTTTTCATCATAATACCAGTCAAACTCACTCTCTTCTTTTTCCCATATAGGCCAACTTTCTATATTCAATTTTTTTATTTCTTCAGGAGTAAGCTTTTCTGTCTTCACCTTCATCTTTCACCTCCTTCTTCTAAAGATTTTAAAATTTTTTCACAAGACTCCTCAATTATCCTTTTTGCTTCTTCAGTAAGCACAAAATATATCTTTCCTTTTATCTGGCCTTCCTCTTCTTTAAATAACGCCTCAACGAGCAAAATAAATTTTTCTTGAGGTGTAATTATAGATTTTATAACATCATAAAAAGTTCCACTTACTAAGGTAGGTATCGAAGGAAGAATTAAAATATTCAAAAAAATCCCTAAAGCTCCTGCATAAGAACCAACAACTATGTTTCCAATTTCTTTAATTAGAGATAACCACATTTCAGCAAATGAGCCGGAGGAGGATTCTTCTTTTTCTTTGTAGAGACGGTCAATAAGTTCATAAGCTCCTTTTTCTTCCAATACTAAAGAAACTTTTCCCTGAATCCCACTTAACAATCTTGTCTCCACACTCACTACCTGTTTTGCTTCAGGTATATCTTTGAATACATCTTGGGAAGAGATAAAAGTTACTTCAGGAAGTTCTAATTCAATCTTTTTCTTAAGCATTTCTGAAAGAGCGCTACTGGCATGAGCACTGGCAATACTGGCTACCTCACGAAAAATATCCATTTTATCTTGCATTCTTCCTCCTTTCTTTTAATTTAAGATACGCTAAACACTCTAAGTGAGGTGTGTGGGGAAAAAAATCAAATGGTTCAACAAATTTTATATCATAAATTAAACTTAAATCTTTAAGGTCAACAAAAAAAGTATAAGGGTTGCAGGAAGAATAAAAAATTAAAGGTGCTTTAAGATTAACTAATCTTTTCTTTA